>NZ_JBSFJX010000175.1:0-17330 GCF_053598275.1 Streptomyces sp. NPDC001156
AGCGCACCGGCGTTTGAGATCCTTCGAGGCCAGCGACCCCAGATGCGCGCCGACCACACGTAACACCTGCTCGTCGTCCGGCGTGAGGCCCTTGATGCGGGTGCGGATCGCCACGCCGGACGGGCCGACGGCCACGAAGGGGACAGCGATCGTACGCAGCGACTCACCACGCATCGATGCACCCCCCTCCACAACACTTGATCGGCAACAGGAAGAACGCTACCGGCCGGCACTGACATTCAGAGCCCGCCAAGCGTCGTGCGCGCTGCACCACCACGAACCAGTACATGCTCATGCACACGCACACACACTCCTGCACATCCGAAACCGAACAGCTCCCAACCCCGCGCGCTACGGCCACGCGGAGATGACCATCCGCCTCCTTAAGCAGGAAGACCAGCTGTACCTGTGCGTGACGGACTCCGGAGCTCCTGTGGCGGCCCACCGGCTCCCCTCCCGCAGGAACTGGCCGAGCACGGACGCGGCCTGGCATCGTCGAGGCACTGGCCGAAACAATCGAGGTGACCCGCGAGCCGGAGGGATGGCGCGTGGGTGCGGTCCTGCGTGTGACGGCCGGAAAGCCGGCGGCGCAATCCGCCGGCGGCGTGGCGTGACACGGCCAAGCGCCCCACGCGGGTGCCGGCCGCGGTTGGTCAAGGGGACCTTGGGGCCTTCGATGAACCGGCCGTTGTCGCCGTACACGTTAGGACGCGGACGCCCGGGCCCGCCCGCCACACGCCGGGCCGAAACCGGACGGGACACCGGGAGCAACGGGCACGCTCCCAGCACTTCGGCGGCGGCATCGGCCAACCGGCCCGGTGAGAGGCGCCATTCACCGTGCTGTGGCGCTGATGACGGGTCCGGGTAGTGCTGTGCAACCGCCCGCCCATCCTGTGGAGTCGTCGCCGGATGTGTGCCGTACCGACCTGACCGGGGCGTCGGCGACGCCTTCACCTGACCACCGGTCACCGGCCACCGCAAACGCCCGAGGAGGCCCTGCCCTTCGGGCCGTCCGCCTTAAGGTGAAGGAGGGCAGGAAAGGCCCCTCCCTTCGGAGGGGCGCGGTCAGCACTGCGGCAGCGATCCGGGCAGAACCTGGTCTGTGTCGCCCTGGCCGGCTGCCGTGCAGTCAAGGAGCCGGTGGGTGTGCCGGGTCAGGGTCAGCACCCGGCGCAGCGCGGTGCTCGCCGCTGCGATCCGCAGCCACTGGCCGCGTCGCGTGCTGAGCGCGTGGGCCTCGATGAGGGGGTGCAGACCGGCCGCGTCGATGAAGGTGAGGCCGGCCGCATCGAGGGTCACGCCGTGGCTGTGGTCGAGGCTGAGGCAGAAGTCGAGGGCGCTGTTGACCGCGGGGCTGGTGGCGATGTCCAGTTCGCCGCTCAGGCGGACGAGCATGCTGCAGCCGGGCCCCATGAGGAGGGTGATGCGCAAAGGAGACGGGCACGGCCAGGAGATCGTCGGGCCGAGGGCGGGACGGTCGAGCGTGCTCGTGGTCATCACGTGTTGTTTCCTTGAGAGATTCCTGGCCGCCTGTCCAGCGCGGCGCTCGCTGCCGCCGACGACGTGGCCGTTGACTCATCCAGCCTGTGCCCCACCACGTGTGCAGGGCATCCGTCGAGGTGGCGATGGTGAGATCCTTCGTGGGGATGACGGTGGCGGGCGCCTCCTCCTTGGTGCTGTGCCTGTGTCCTAGGGGCGGGTGGAGGGCAGGGCTAGTCCCGTGTCGTAGGCGAGGATGACGGCCTGGACGCGGTCGCGCAGGTGGTACTTGTCGAGGATGTGGGCGATATGGGTCTTCACGGTGGCTTCGCTGACGAAGAGTTCGGCGGCGATCTCGGCGTTGGACAGGCCCCGGGTCAGGGCCCTCAGCACGTCTATTTCCCGTTCCGTGAGGGCGTTAAGGCTTGGCGGGGCGGGCACCGGTTCGGGGAGTGCGGCGAACCGTTCGAGGAGCCGGCGGGTCACCCGCGGCGAGATGACCGCCTCGCCTGAGGCGACCGTGCGGATCGCTCCGACGAGAAAGTCGGCCGGGCCGTCCTTGACCAGGAAGCCGCTGGCCCCGGCGCGCAGGGCGTCCAGGACGTGTTCGTCCAGGTCGAAGGTGGTCAGGATGATCACCCGGGACGCGGGCTGGGTCTCAAGGATGCGGCGGGTCGCCTCCACCCCGTCCAGCCGGGGCATGCGTATGTCCATGAGGACGACGTCCGGTTGCAGGCTGCGGGTGTCCTCGATGGCGGCCAGGCCGTCGCCGGATTCGCCGACCACGGTCAGATCGGGTTCGGCTTCGAGGATGAGGCGGAGCCCGGTGCGGATCATGGGCTGGTCGTCGACGAGCAGGATGCGAGTGGCAGTCATCAGGGAGAGGCCGTTTCGTTGTCGGATGGGGTGAGGGGCAGGTCGGCGCGGACAAGGAAGCCGCCGCGCGGCAAGGGGCCGGTGTGGAGGGTGCCGCCGACGGCGGCGACGCATACGTGCATGTTCACCAGGCCGTGCCCGCCGCCGGGCGGCACGGGCCGGACGCGGGCGCGAGCGGGCCGTCGTCGCACGCCGTGACGGTCAGGCAGTGCGGCTGCCAGTCGAAGGTGACGATTGCGTGGGTGTGCCCGGCGTGTTTGAGCGTGTTGGCCAACCTGCCTGCACGACCCGGTAGGCGGTGAGCTCGGTGCCGGCCCGGCAGAGGGCGGGCCGTGCCCGTGTGGGTCGACTCCACGCGAAGTCCCGCTTCGCGCAGGCAGTCCAGCAGTGGAGGGATGTCGGCGAGGGCCAGCTGCGGTGGGCGTCCCGCCACCGCCTCGTCCTCCTCGGTGCGCGGCAGTTCCAGCAGGCGCCGCAGCTCCGCGACGGCGGCACGGCCGGTCGCCTCGATGGCGGCGTGCATCTCATGGGTCTTGGCCGGGTCCGTGCTCTGGACGCGGTCGGCGGCGATGGCCTGCACGATCATCAGGCTCACCAGTTGGATTAGCGAAGCGTAGTGAACCTGTGGCAGAGTGCTACGCGCACGCCCGGCGCCCAGGCGACGTCGGGCACCCTCCTCGGTCGGGTCTTGCGGCCCAGGTCGACCAGCGTCCGGAGGGACGTGCCACGCGGGCTGGCGGCTCCTGTCGTTCAGTACCAGGGCGCGAAGGCGATTGGCTCCCAAGGCTGAGCAACGCTCAGGCTCGCTAAGCCAATCAGAGACGCTCACGTGGTGGGCCACGATGTCGTGCAGTTCGCGGGCGATCCTGGCGCGCTCCTCCACCACGGCGGTGCGGGCCAGCGCGACCTGCTCCCGCTTGAGGGCGGCCGCATGCTCGAGCGCTTCGGCCGCTATGGCGCGGCGGGCCCTGACCAGGCATCCCAAGGCCCACGCGGCGACCGCGAGGACGTCCACGGCGAGGGCCGAGCCGATGTTGTCGGCGGGGGCGATCAGTATTTCGGTGCTGCCGGCCGCCAGGGCCGTCAGCGCCAGCAGCCGGTAGGTGGGGCAGCGTCCGATGCGGACGGTGGTGAAAAAGACCGCCACCCCGACGGCCAGTAGCACCGTGCCGATGGTGGCACCCCCGCCGGCCGCCGGGGCGGGGATGGAGTGGCGGGCCTGGAGCGCGGCCGCCGCCGCCCCGACGGCCCACAGCGCGGCGCTCGGCCATCGGCGATGCACCGCGAAGGGGGCTCCCACCATCAGGGCCAAGGCGATGCCCACCGTATCCAGGCCGCGTCCGGTCGGATGCGCGGGATCGACGGCCTGCGCGAGGGCGGCCACCGCGAGCAACGGGGCGAGCAGGAGGTCAACCACTGCGGGCGGTACCCGGCGCCGGGCGAGGGCATCGATGTGCCCCTGCCTGCGCGCCTCGTGCACAAAAGTGAAACGTCTGCCGATGACAGCTCCCAAAGCGGCCCTTTTATCGCGTGACGGACTCGGCAACGTGCAAGAACTGCGACGGATTTCCCGGATCCGGCGCGAAAAGGAAGATATGGCCCGCTCAGCGGAAAGTACGGCCGGATATGTGGCCGGAACGAATAGGAGGGGCCGGTCAGTGGGCCCCGGCCATGACCGGCTGTGCCGTGAAGGTGGTCCTGAACCGCGCCCGGTAGGCGCCGGGGGTGATGCCGCGTTCCCGTTGGAAGGCGCGGCGCAGGGTTTCCTCGGAGCCGAAACCCGAACGGCGGGCGACGACGTCCAGCGGGTCGGTGCCGGACTCCAGCAGCCCTTGGGCGGCCTCGATGCGGATCTGCTCCACAAAGCGGGTCACGGTCATCCCGGTCTCGGCGCGAAAGAGCCGGGTGAGCTGGCGCACGCTCACACCGACCCGGCCGGCCACGGCCTGAAGGCTGTGATCGGCGGCGGGATCGGCCGTGACCTCGTCCAGCACCTGCCGCACCACCTGGTGGCGTGGCTGCCGGGCTGCCTGACGGACGCTGAACTGGGACTGGCCGCCCGGCCGGGCCATGAAGACCACCAGATATTTCGCCGCCGCCCGCGCCACCCGGGGGCCGAAGTCCTCCTCCACCAGCGACAAGGCCAGATCGATACCGGAGGTGACTCCGGCGGAGCTGATGAGATGCCCGTCCCGCACGAAGATGGAGTCGGCATCGACCTGGATGCAGGGAAAACGCCTGGCCAGGTCGCCGGCCAGGCACCAGTGGGTGGCCGCCCGACGCCCGTCCAACAGCCCGGTGGCCGCAAGCGGGAACGCGCCCGCGCACACCGAGGCCACCCGGCGGGAGAACCCGGCCAGCCGGCTGATACCGGCGATGAGGGGGGCGTCGGACACCGCCCGACGCCAGTCGGAGCGGCCGGGGATGATCAGAGTGTCGATGGTGCCGGTGAACTCCTCCAGGGCCGCATCCGCCGCCAGCCGCGCACCCGCCGTGGTCACCACCTCCCGCCCCCCGCAGGAGGCGGTCAGCAACCGGTAGCAGGCGCCCTGGTCGTTGGCGGCGGCGAACACCTCCAGCGGCCCGGTGACGTCCAGCAACTGAACGCAGTCGAACAGCACCATCACCACCAGGTGCGGCCGGCTTCGCCCGCTTCGCCCGTCCATGGGAAAATCCTCCGCCTGCCCCCATACGCGGGGCAAGGCGGTCACCCACCGTTTACCGGCCCGCCGCCCCTCGCGGTCGCCACGTGGCCTGCGGGCATTGTGTCGCCGGGGCCGGAGGGCGCCCGGGGGCATTCCGGCTGTGTGGTACGGAAACGCGCCCGGTAGGCGCTGGGGGTGATTCCGAATTCGCGTTGAAACGCACGGCGCAGCGTTTCCGCGGATCCGAATCCGCTCCTGCGGGCGACCGTGTCCAACGGGTCGGTTCCCGACTCGAGCATGCCCTGCGCCGCTTCCAGGCGGATCTGCTCGACGAACTGGGCGGCCGTGGTGCCGGTCTCCCGGCGGATCAGCCGGGTCAGGTGGCGCACGCTCACTCCCGCGCGTGCCGCCAGTGCGGGCAGCTTGTGGTCCGCCTGAGGAGCGGCCGTCACGGCGTCCAGCACCGCCCGCACGCCGGCGCTGCGGCCATACCGTGCGCGCAGCCGGACGCTGAACTGGGACTGCCCGCCCGGCCGGGCCATGAAGACCACCAGGTCCTTGGCCGCGGCCCGCGCCGCCTCCGGCCCCAGGTCCTCCTCCACCAGCGACAGGGTCAGGTCGATGCCCGCGGTCACGCCCGCCGAGGTGATGATCCGTCCGTCACGGATGAACAGCGCATCACGGTCCACGTGCACCGACGGGAAGTGGGCGGCCAGCTGGTCGGCCTGCCGCCAGTGGGTGGCCACACGGCACCCGTCGAGCAGGCCCGCGGCTGCCAGCGGGAAGGCTCCCGCGCACAGGGAGGCCACCCGGCCGGCCGAGCGGGCCAGCCGCGTCAACTCCCCGATCAGCCCGTGGTCTTCCACGGGCACGTGCCAGTTGGGGCTGCCGGGAACCATGAGCGTGCTGATCCGCCCCAACCACTCCTCCAGCACCCCGTCGGCGGCAAACCGCAACCCGGACGTAGTGCGCACCTCCTTACCGCCGGGCGAGAGGGCAACAACCCGGTAGCGGCCCCCGTGGTCGTTGGCGGCCGCCAGGACGTCCATCGGCCCGGTGACGTCCAGTGCCTGCACTCCGTCGTAGAGGACCATCACGACAGGATGGGTGCGTAGGCGCCTGTCCGCGCCGGCCGGGCCGTTCGAGGTGATCATGACTGCAAGGGTCGGGCCAGGTCTCACGGCGGGGCAAGGACCGATATCCCTCGTATCCGGCCATCGCCCGCGAGAGGGCCAAAACGGTGGGAATCCCCCGGCCGGGCAAGCTCTCGGCATCCTGCGGCCGGCCGCGGACGGTGGGGGGCACAACCGCACGGCCACGACGACGACAGGCCTCGCACATCCGCAACCGTCATCGCCGGCATCGCAATCCCCCGGCACTGCTGCGCGAAGCGCCGCGCTCATCAGCGCTGCCACCAACCCGGTCGTGCTGCGCCGTTCCCGCCGGGTGTTCGGGGCCACCCCGGCATGCCGCCCGGCTCACCCGTGCTCTAACCCCCCTTCTCACAGCAGCCCGGCGCGGGCGGCGTACCAGCCCAGCTGCATGCGGGTGGTGCAGCCGGCCAGGGACATCAGACGGCGGATACGCCGGTGAACCGTGCGGACGCTGAGCCCCAGTTGGGATGCCAGGGCCTTGTCGGGCAGGCCGGCCAGCATCAGCGCGAGGAGCTCGAGGTCCTCGCCGCCGAAGATGGCCTGCGCGTCGCTGTCCGGCCCGGCCCGCTCGTGCCGCTGCAGGGGCACCGAGCGGTCCCACACCTGCTCGAACAGGGCGGCCAGGGCGTCCACGATCCCCCGCGTGCGGATCAGGAGGCAGCCGGCGGCCGGCTCCTGATCTGCACCCACCGGGATCAGGGCAAGGCGGCGGTCGGCGATGACGAACTTGCTGGGCAGGACGGTTGCGGCGCGGGCCTGTTCGCCGGCATCGAGGTAGCAGCGCAAGTGTTCACTCGCGCCGGGCTGGGCCAGCACGGCCCGCTCGTAGACGGCCCGGTACTGCACGCCGTGCGCGAGCATCTCCAGCTCTGTGTCGTTGCTCTCCAGGGCCAGGGCGAAGGGCAGGCGGGTGAACGTGAGCACCTCCCGGCGGGCCGTGCGCTGCAGGCGCACGAAGCACTCCCGGATCTCTTCGGGGTGGCGGATGAGCTCGGCCGGCGGGCCGGCCCCGTCCGCACGGCTGCGGTAGGTGTGCATCAGCGCGTCGATGCGGGATTGAACCTTCAGCAGGGCCGCCTGGCGCTGCATCACCGCCGCCGCCACCGCGACATCGGGGGCCACGGCCGTGTACCGGCCGCCGGCCGCCGTGTCCTGCCCGGCCACCAGCCCGAGCGCCGCCAGGTGGGCCAGGCCTGCTGCCGCGGTCTGCGCCGGCAGGTGCAGCAGGTCGGCGAGCCGCTCGGTGTGCTCGCCGCCCAACGCCAGCAGTGTCAGGTAGATCCTCTCCTGGGTCGGTGACAGGCCCAGCGGGGCAAGAACGGGTTCCGCCTCCTGGCCGGGCCCCTGATCCATCACGTTGACCTGCACGCTCGCCTTCCACATCGGTTCGCCTTGACGGGCGGCTCGGCCTGGTCTCGTGCGGCCTGCTGCCCGGGACCCGTGAAGGCTGGCAGAGTCGCAGCCGGCTCGGTACCGCACCAGTGGCCACCCTTGCCTCATCCCGGGCCACCTCGTCCCTTCGGGCACATCGGCTCGTGGCCCGACCCCGGCGGCCGCCCGCCCCCGTGCCTCTCCCGGGCCTGCCGCGTGCGGATACGCCGCATCCGGCCGGGACTTGTGTGCTCGTCCCTGCCGGATGCGGCCTGTGGTGGTGCATCGGGTGAATCAGCGGGCGGCCAGGATCGCCTCGTTCAGGCTCTGGTCGATGGTGCCGCCCTCGGCGTCCCGGGCGGTGACGTGCAGGGCGACCATCTGGCCGGCCGCCAGAGCGCTGCCCGGCAGGACACCCTGGTAGCGGCCGTCCTCCATCGCGCCGTTCGGCTTGTGCCAGGTCTTTCCACCGTCGGTGGAGTAGGTGACCTCAAGCGAGGTGATCCGGCTGGGCTGCGCGCCGGCCAGGCGGTGCGCAGCGATGGTCAGGGGCAGGGCGTGGCCCGGCCGGGCCTGGTTGTTCTCGTCCAGCGGGATGCGGTAGTCGAGGTTGAGCAGAGGCAGCGAGACGGTGCCGTCGGTGACGGGCCTGGTCTTGAAGGTCCACACCGTGTGCGTGTCGTTGCCGCTGGTGAGCTTGCCGGGGGTGGTGATGTCGCGCTGGACCTTCCAGGTGGTCGGAGCGGACGGCGCGGGCAGGTCGAAGCCGCCTTGGTAGTCGTGCCAGTCGGCGACCAGCCGGCCGTCCTGCCACGCCCGGGTCTCATTGCCCCAGCCCGGCTCCGTTCCGGCGGGGTTGTCGTTCCACAGGCTGTTGCCGGCGGTGTCGGTCACATCCCAGGCCAGCATCTCCAGGACGTGCGCGTCCAGCCGGCCGGTGCCGACCGTGGTGAACGGGCCGGCGAGCTGGTCCTCGTGCGTGCGCTCACCCGTGCGGTAGTGCTGGGCCGAGATGCTCATCAGCTGGGTGGTCGCCCAGTTGCTGGAGGAGTTGTGGAAGTACCAGCGCTGCCAGTCCAGGTAGGGGCTGACGTACTCGGTCCGCTTGATGGGCAGGGCGATCTGCTGGTGCGGGGGCCACAGGAAGAACAGCGGCTTGCCGTTCGCGGAGGGCAGCCGTCCCTCGAAATCGCCCCGGCTTTGCTGCGGGTAGTTGAGGTTGCGGTACTCGGCGTCCAGCCGGGCCAGCTTTTCCACGTCCCTGTCCGTGAGCACGTGGCGCATGTCGGCGGGGAAGGAGTGGCCGGTCCAGGCCAGGTCGTACACCTGGGAGGCGTGCGCGGGGTCGGTGGCGTGCGCGGCATCCACCAGCCGGACGTACTGCTGGGTGTCCAGGGTGCCGTGGATGACGGGATCGGCGGTCTGACCGGCGTACAGGGCGATGTCGGAGGAGGCGTCGGTGGCCATGTCGAAGAACGCGATGTGGCCGACGCCGTCGGCGCTGGTGCGGTTGGCGTTCACATAGGTGGTGGCCGTCGCCACGTGCCGGCTGGGAATGTCGGCCGTGACGGGCGAGGTCTTCCGCATGTCCAGCACGACGTCCTTGCCGGGGGTGACCGTGATCTCGGGGACGTTCATCACGGCGGCGGCCAGGCGCCCGTCGGGCTGCATCTGCTCCACGCTGAGGGCGAAGGCCAGATGCTTGCCCTTGGGCAGCAGCATCGTCGTCCCGCTCTCGGCCATACCCACGCCCGTGTGGCGGTCGGTGTCCAGGTCCAGCACCGGGCCGTAGGCGATGGCGGGCTTGCCGTCCAGGCCGAGCGCCGAGAGGTGCAGGGCGCACAGGTCGGACTTCTCGAAGCCGATCGCCAGGTGCAGGGGCGCACCGCCACCGGTGGGGGTGGCCACGACCTGACCGGAGTACTCGCCTTCAAGGGTCTGGCTCGGGTCGAGGGTGAGGGTGAGGGTCTTGGATCCGCCGGCGGGAACGGTCAGGTGGTCGGCGGACAGCTTCACCATGCCGTCCGGTGCCGCCTGAAGGTTGCTCAGGGCGGTCAGCTGGGAGGACAGGTCGAACGACGCGTCCGCCTTGCCGGTGTTGGTGAGGGTGACCTGCCGGGTCATCGCACTGGTGTTGTCGCACAGCAGGCGGCCGAAGTCGAAGGTCGCCCGGTCGGGGACGACCTGCTGGTGCAGCGCGGCGGCGGCGTCCAGCCGGCCGGCGCCCTGGTCGGAGCCGAAGACCACGCCCGGGGCCGGGCCGCCCAGGGCGTGGGAGCTGGACTGCAGGACGGACTTCAGCTGCGCCGGTGTGTAGTCGGGGTGTTCCTGGGCCAGCAGGGCGGCCGCGCCCGCGACGTGCGGGGTGGCCATGGAGGTGCCGGACAGGGTGGTGTAGTACTGGTCGACCGGGCTGCCCAACGAGGTGCCCGCGGCGCGGTCTTCGACGATGCCGTCCCCGGGGGCGGAGATGTCGGGCTTGAAGGCGCCGTCGATGCGCGGGCCGCGGGAGGAGAAACGGGCCACGGCATCGTCGCGGTCGGTGGCGGCCACCGTCAACGCGTCATCCGCCGCGCCGGGCGTGGCGATGGTGTGGGGCCGGCTGTTGTTGCCGGCCGCGACGACGAACAGGGTGCCGTACTGGGCGGTGAGCTGGTCAAGGGCCAGGCTGTCGGGGTCGGTGCCGTCGGTCGGCTCCCCGCCCAGACTCAGGTTGGCGACCTTCGCTCCGTGCTGGGCCGCCCACTCCATGCCGGCGATGACGGAGGAGTCCATGCCCTGGCCGTCGTCGTCCAGGACCTTGACGTTCAAGAGCGTGGCACCAAAGGCGGCGCCCTTGCGTGCCCCGCCGGAGGCGGCGCCGGTACCGGCGATGGTGCCCGCCACATGGGTGCCGTGGCCGACGTGGTCACCGGTGTCGGCCGCGTCGGAGAAGTTGACCGACGCGTCCACCTGGCCGGCCAGGTCGGGGTGGGTGGTGTCGATCCCGGTGTCGATGACGGCGACCTTCACACCCTTGCCGGTAGCGCCGGTGGACCACGCCTGCGGGGCATTGATCTTCTCGAGGTTCCAGTCGAGGCCGGCGGCCTTGACCTTGCCGTCCAGCCACACGTGCCGGACGCCGGCCAGCGCACCACCCAGCGTGCCGGCGGCCTTGTGGCCGGCCAGCGCGGCGTGACCGGCCTTCGCCAGGGCTGTTCCCAGACCGGCGGCGGCCTTGGAGCGGACCTCACCGACGGCGGTGGCATGAATGCTGCTCAGCTCCCGGCCGGTACGCACCCCGGCCCCGCTCAGCGCGGCAGCCCGCGCCCCCGAAGCGTGCTGCACGATCAGCGGCAGCGACGAGGCGTGCGCATCGTCGTAGCCCTCCCGCATGAGCTCACCGACATCGAACAGCCGCTCGTCCAGGACCGAGCCCAGCAGCGGCGCCATGTCGCTGGGCACCACCCGCACGTCGCCGCCGGAGCCGGTCCACGCGCTGAACACCACATGACGCCCGGGGATGTCGGCGGGCTCCACCGCAACAGCCCGGTGGCCACCGGCGTCCGTGGAGACCCTGACCCGGTCACCGGTGATCAGCGTCACCGTGGTGGCCGCACCCGCACCCAACCGGGTGGCCTTCGAGGCGACGGGCGCCGCACCGGCCTGGGCGGGCAGGACGGCGATACACAGCGAAGCGGCGGCGACGACAGCAGCCGCGGCCGTATGAAGACGTTTCAACAGAACTGACTCCTTGGATCACAAGCAGGCAAGCAAAGGCTGTGCCGCATGTCCCGGCACAGGCCCGGAACTTCGTGGATTCACCTGCCGGGCGGCGACATCTTTCAACGCCGCCGATCACCCCCGAAAGGGCCTGGCGTGGCGAACAGGAGTCAACGTCAGGAAGTGGCCATACATACCTCGGGCGGGCCGTCAACTCGGCCGATCCTGGGGCCACATGCCAAGGCTGAGAGGGAATACGCCGCCGGGGAGCCCGAGCCGAAAACGCGCGGAAAAGAACGCCCCCATTTCGTTACGACATGAGGCCGCACCGATGTCCCGATCAGAGGGACATTCGACCCACCCCGTGGCCACTTCTTTTTGTTCCGCCCCCGGTCTGTTCCGCTCCGGTTTTTGCGGCGCCTGCCTTTTGCGTGGGTGCCTGCGCGAGCGCGCACCGCGCTGTCGCCCACGTGCGCTGCACCGCCGGCACGGCCGGCGGTGCAGCGGGGCCGGGATCCTCGATGTGCCTGCACCGCCGTGGGGTGCGCCTGCCGGTCTCAGCCGGCAGACGCAGCCGCACCCCGCCCTCCCCCACAAGGCGGAGCCCAAGGGTGGTCCAAGGAGCGGACGTCTTTCACCCCGGCCGCACGCAGGCTGGTGACACACCGATCCGCCGACGCGGAAAAGAACCTGCCTCCTGGGAGCCACTTTCATGACCCGTGACGCCACCACTCCCGCGCGCCCGACACGCCGACGCGGCAGGTGGGTCGCCGCTCCCCTGTGCGCCGCGGGCGCGGCCGCAGCCGTCCTGGCCCCCGGCGCCACCGCTTTCGCCGCCGGCCCTCACACGGCCCCCTCCCCCGCAGCGACCTCGCACACATCACCAGGCCGCCCCTGGGCTGGTGACCATGCCGCCCGGCAGGCCGTCCGACAGCTGACCGGGGCGGGTCTGCCCGGAGCGATCGCCCTCATCCAAGACCACGGCCGTACCGCGATGGCTGCGGCCGGCTACGCCGACCTGGCCACCAAGCGGCCCATGAGCACCGCAGACCATCTGCGCATCGGCAGCAACACCAAGGTGTTCACCGCCACCCTGGTGCTGCAGCTGGTGGCCGAAGGCCGCCTTGGCCTGGACGACACCGTGCAGCAGTTCCTGCCGGGCATCATCAAAGGCGGCGACCACATCACCGTGCGCCAGCTGCTCAACCACACCAGCGGGCTGTACCCCTTCGAGCAGGACCCGGCCTTCGCCGCCCCCTACCTGCATGGCGACGCCGGATACTACCGATCACCGCGCCAGCTGGTGGCGTTGGCAAACGCCCATGCGCCGCTGTTCAAGCCCGGCACGAAGTTCTCCTACTCCAACACCAACTACTTCCTGCTGGGCCTGATCATCGAAAAGATCACCCACCACTCCTACAAGCAGGAACTCAACCGCCGCATCATCCAACCCCTCAGGCTGCGCGACACCCAGCTTCCCGTCCGCTCCCTGAAGGTCCCAGAGCCGGCCGCGCACGGCTACCTCCTGGGCCAACCCGGCCGCGCACCCCAGGACATCACCTCCGCCATCAGCCCCTCCACCACCTGGGCGGCGGGCGCACTGACCTCGACCGTCAACGATCTGGCCCGCTTCGACCGAGCCCTGCTCACCGGCAAGCTCCTGCCCAAGGCCCAGCTGAACGAGATGATGAAAGCCGGCCCCTACAAGGTCGATCCCGCCGATCCGACCAAGGGCTACGGACTGGGCCTGGAAAAAGTGCAGCTGTGCGGCGTCACCATGTGGGGCCACACCGGGACCGTCCTGGGAACCCAGACCAACGCCTTCACCAGCGCCGACGGCACCCGGCAACTGGTGCTGGCCACCAATGCCGACCCCGACACCTGGAATGCCGGCCAGGTCTCCGCCTGGCTCACCACCGCACGCCACACGCTCTGCGTCAATAACCCGCATGACGGGGGCCACTTCCTTTCCCGCAGTGATCACCATCAAAAGCCGCGCACCATGAGCAGCCGCAACGGCCGGATACACGACCCAAGGACCTACCGCGCCAAGGGGCAACCGACCACGTCCTGACATCGAACGGCACGTGGAGCACCGCGAACTTGTTCACCGTGCCCGGTGTTGCCGGCGCGTTCGCCACACTGCCGTGTGGGAGTCGGGTCATCGAGCGACGGCCGACTGCGGCGCTTCTCTGGGCCGTCGTCCCGTAGGCGGACTGCCAGTCCTCACGTCCAACGGGCCGACCGCGGTGATCTTCGTGCGGGCTTCAGGACCGGGCCGGCCCAGGTCACGTGCCGACCCGGCGGATGCCGCCGCGGCACGCCTTCACGCCCGCAAGGCGCTTGGCCGACCGTCGCGTCCAGCGCCGGCCAGGCCGCCGGCCCGCCGGAGGCGAGCACCTCACCGATTCCAAGGCGCCATCGCCAACGGGCCGTGGCCGTCAGTGATCCTCCCGGGCCGTGCCGGCTGTCGCTGCACGTGTCCCGCGTGAGCGCCCCGTCGCGGCGCCGGCCCATGCCGCGACGCCATGCAGGCCGTGGACGCGCGCCCCGGCCGTACAGAAAAGTAAATGAGGAGGCATGCCATGCCTGGACGGACTGTCACCGTCCGCGAAAGCGGGCGCCTGGCTCGGACGATCGGCGTCGGCCCCCACCGGCTGACCGGCGATGAACCCGACCCGATCGGCACCGACACCGGCCCCACCCCCGTTCAGCTGCTCCTGGCCGGCCTCGGCGCGTGTACCTCGATGACGGTACGCCTGTACGCCGAACGCAAGGGCTGGCCTCTAGCCGGCATCAAGGTCGATGTCCGCGTGGCCCATGGGATCAGGCCGCTCGGGCAGATCCTCAAGGACGTCGAGATCATCGGTGACTTGAACGCCGAGCAGATCAGCCGGCTGGCCACCATCGCCGAGCACTGCCCCATCCAGCGCATGCTCAGTGCCTCGGTGCCCGTGCACACCCGCACCACGGCGCGCCGCCCCGCCGCGCCGTCCCCGGGCGCTGCCTGAGGACCCTGCACTGGCAGGTGCCCCGGCCCGTATCGGGTCGGGGCACCTGCCGTTGGGGGACCTTGCGGGGCGGCAATGGGGGTGAGGCCGGCGGGTGTCTCATTCCTGCGGCGGAGCGCGGAAACCGCTCGTGCGGCAGAGGAGGGGGAGGCCGGACGCAACCACGATGGAAACCAAGCCAGGTGGGCCGAAGGGGCCCGCCCGCACGTGGAAAGGGCGCAGCATGCCTCACAGTTCATCGACCAGCGGCCGCACTCGGCCCATGACCCGGCGTCGTACGCTCGCCGTGATCGGGGCGGCGCTGGCCGCCGGAACGGTGGTGGCGACCGGTGCGGGGGCGCAGGCCTTCGCCGGCGATGCGTCCCCGGCGCACAGGACCGTCTCGAGGCAGCCGGTGATGCGGACACTGACGCCGCAGGTCCGCGCCCAGCTCGACCGTGCCGTCCAGAACGTTCTGAAGACCACGCACACGCCCGGGGTGACGGTGGGCCTGTGGGCGCCGGGCAAGGGCAGCTACGTCAGGGCTTTCGGCACCGCCGACACGGCGACGAAGCAGCCGATGTCCCCCGACTTCAACATGCGCGTCGGCAGCGTCACCAAGACCTTCACGGTCACCGCGCTGCTGCGTCTGGTCGACCAGGGGCAGGTAAGCCTGGACGATCCGATCTCCACGTACGTGCACGGCGTCCCCAACGGCCACCACATCACGCTGCGTCACCTCGCGGAAATGCGCAGCGGCCTGTTCAACGCCCTGAACGACGAGGACTTCGTCACGGCCTTCATGGCCGACACCAGCCGCACGTTCACCAACGAGGAACTGCTGGCCTACGCCTTCAAGCACCCGGTCGCGTTCCCCGCGGGCAGCCAGTACCAGTACAGCAACACCAACACCATCCTGTTGTCGATGGTGGTGGAGAAGGTGACCGGGCAGCCCTTCGACCGCTACCTGAACCGGCATGTGCTCAAGCCGGCCCACCTCAAGCACACCTTCATGCCCAAGGGCGCCGAGTTCCCCGCCCCCCACGCCCACGGCTACACCGACCAGGCCTCGGACGACGGCTCGATCACGGACGCGACGAACTGGGCCCCGCCGGGCGCCGCGTCCGGGGTGATGATCTCGAACCTGCACGATCTGCGGTCCTGGGCGTCCACCCTCGCCGAGGGGACGCTGCTGTCCAAGGCGACCCAGGCCGAACGGCTGACGATGCTGCCGACAGGCCGGGAGGGCCTGAGCTACGGCCTGGGCATCTTCGATAACCACGGGTGGATCGGGCACAACGGCTCGCTGCCCGGCTACCAGACGGTGATGGTCTATCTGCCCAAGGCCAAGGCCACGCTCGTGGTGCACACCACCAGCGACATCAACGTCGAAGGCAAGTCGCTGACCACGAAGTTCGCCAAGGCCGTCACCGACATCGTGACCCCGAAGAACGTCTACGACATCCCCACCTCCTAACCGGGGCCTCAAGCCGCCCCGGTGGTGGTGGGCCCGGCCCGCGAGGGCGGGCCCACCACCGGGGCGGCTTGAGGGTCACTCGGGCCGGTGGCACAGCGGCAGTTCGGCCGCCCCGGTCTCGGCCTGGTGGATGGCCCAGGCGGCGTTGACCAGACCGATGTGGCTGAAGGCCTGCGGGAAGTTGCCGAGCAGCTCACCGCTTGCCGGATCGACCTCCTCGGCCAGAAGTCCCACGTCGTTGGCGCAGCGCGCGGCTCGCTTAAAGACCTGGCGGGCCGCTTGGCTCTCACCGGCCAGGGCCAGGGCGTGGGCCAGCCAGAAGGTGCACAGCAAGAAGGTGCCCTCTTCGCCGGGCAGGCCGTCCTCGGCGCTCAAGTAGCGGTAGACCAGGCCGTCCTCGCTGGTCAGCCGGTCACGGACGGCGTCGATGGTGGCGCGCATGCGGGGCGCAGTGGCGGGCAGGAAGCCCACGATCGGCATCATCAAAACGGAGGCGTCCAGCACGTCGCTGCCGAACGCCTGGGTGTAGGCGCCGGCCTTTCGGCTCCAGCCAGACTCCTCGATCGCCGCGCGGATCTCGTCGCGGGCCCGCATCCATGCGGGGATGCGGGCGCGGGCACCCAGGGCGTCGGCAAGTGCCAGGGCGCGGTCGACGGCGACCCAGCACATGAGTTTGGAGTAGACGAAGTGCTGCGGGCCACTGCGAACCTCCCAGATGCCCTGGTCGGGCTGGTCCCAGCAGGCGGCGGCCATATCGGCGCAGGCAGCGAGGAAAGCCTTGGTGGGGGCGTCCAGTGCGGCGAGATCACCGCGCAGGCGGTGGGCGGCTGCCAGCAGTTCGCCGTAGACGTCCAACTGCCGCTGCTGCCAGGCACCGTTGCCGATACGGACCGGGCGGCTGCCGCGCCAGCCGGGCAGGCGGGGCAGTTCCTGCTCGGTCAGATCCCGTTCGCCGCGGATACCGAACATGATCTGCATCGACTCGCAGTGGGCGGTGTCGCTGGCCCCGGCCTGGGCCATCCACCCAAAGAAGGCCTCCGCCTCGTCGGGGCAGGCGGCCACCCACAGGGCGTCCAGGGTGAAGGAGGCGTCCCTGACCCAGGCGAAGCGGTAGTCCCAGTTGCGGACGCCGCCGACGCACTCGGGCAGGGAGGTGGTGGGGGCGGCGACGATCGCGCCGGTCGGCTGGAACGTCAGGCCCTGCAGGATGCGCCCGCTGTGGTGGACCAGCTCCTCCCACGGGCCCTGGTAGGACTGGTGCATCTCGGACCAGGAGCGCCAGCCGTCGACGGTGTCCCTAAGCCTTGATCCACCGACGTGGCCTGAAGTGGATCTTCTGACGGGTTTTTGAGCGGGTTTCGGGTTGGTGTCTGTGCCTGGGCAGGTGGTATCCGCTGGTCTGCCCAGCTTTTCCACAGGTTCGGTTCCGGTCGGGCCCTGGCGGGCGGGTGGGCAGGGGCTGTCAGCCGGGTTCGGGCGGGGCGTGGACGGTGTCGAAGAGGTGTCTCCAAGCGTGCTGCCAGCGCCAGTTGTGCGGCAGGTGCAGGGTGATGCGCCGTGCGGAACGAGCGATCCGGGCCGGGACGTGGATCAGGTGGGCACGAAGGGTCGCGGTGGTGGCCCTGGCGTGGAAGGC
>NZ_JBSFJX010000176.1:0-17311 GCF_053598275.1 Streptomyces sp. NPDC001156
AGGCCGACCGGCACGCTGACCATCCCGAAGGTGATCACGCCGGTCCAGATCGCGCGGGCCATGACCACCACTCCCATCGTGCCTGCCTCGTCGGCACATCCGCCACGGATGCTCCTGCTGACCACGCTGGCACTCCTTCACCCACAGCGCGCGCCGGGCACTGGCCAGCGGAGTAGACGGGATGCACCGGCACGCCAGGGCGGCGTCGGGGCGTCTGTGTCAGGGCTGGCACCTATCTGGCGCGTGCGGTCAAACGGTTTACCACCTCCGCGGTTTCACGCGCTTCCTGCTCGGCCCGGGCGAGGGAGTCGGCGGCCGCCTGGCGTCGCTGTTCGGCTTCCTGCTGTTCTTGGTCGGCTCGTCGAAGTGCCTCGCGGGCCTGTTGCAGTTGTTGCTCGGCAGCGGAGACCTGCAGCCGAGCCTGGTCGTGGCGGTTACGTGCCCGCTGCAGGAACGCTTCTGCGTCCGTTCGTTCAGCCTGCGTCTCGCGCAGCCGGTGCGCGGCTGCTTTGTCTGCCTTTCTGGCCTGGGCGAGCTGCTCTTTGCGCTCGCGGCGTCGGACGGCTGGGGTCTCCTTTGCTGGCGCCCGGACCGATGGCGGCGCCGCCGTCGGAGGTGCGTCGGCCCGGGGGCGGGGTGTGGGACGGGAAGGTCGAGGGCGGGGTGAGGGCGGCCTCCAGGCGGCCGGTGGCCCACTGGTTGGCTGCGTCCGAGTCGGCGAGCACGGCGTGGAGGGTGGATTCGACGTCCTGCTGTGCTGTGTTTGACAGTGGGTGTCCGGCCTTGTGGGCAAGCTGGGCAGCCTGCCGGGACAAGGTGGAGGCGATGCGTCGCCGCTGCTCGGAGAGCTCTCTGATATGGCTGGCATCGAGGGTGCGGTAGGCCTCGCGGAGCGCCTGGCCCAGTTGTAGGAGCTGCTGGCTCTCCTGGGGCTGGGAGCGCAGCAGCAGGTTCGCTGCCCAGGCCGCGCGCGTGGGGCGGCGGGCGGCGTGGATGCGGCGGGCCTCCTCCGCGCGGCCGGCTCTCTTGGCGGCGGCGGCAAGTTCCTGCCGGCGGGAGACGAAGTCGGGCGGCGGCGTGGCGTACAGCTCATCGAGAGCCGCCTCGACGTCGCGGTCATGGTCTCTGCCGGCCCGCCCGCCCTTACGCTGCACGATCCTCAGACTCCATCGAGCCGGACTCCCACGCACCTCGGGTCCGCCCAGGCGGGGCACGGCCGTGTCCGCGCACGTTGATCGGCGGACGATCAGAGTCGGCCACGGGGGCAGCCGGCATTGGCGGTGCTCAAGGAGGCCGCCGTGGATCTACGTCGAGCGAGATCGGACAGGGCCTCCTACGGTGGAAAGGAGGGGAAAGACGGGTTGGCACGGTGCACCAGGTGAGCGGCTGTGAGTGATCTCGCGGGTTCCGGTACCGACAGGATCATGATCGAGCTGATACAAGCCTTTCATGAGCTTGCTCCCGAGGATCTCCCGGAGCTGTTGCGGCGGCACTACCAGGCACTAGGAATCACCGGGCTGACTGCTTATTGCGCCGACCTACGGCAGGAATACCTGATCGCCCTTCCCGGCAGCCACTGCGATTTCCCGCAGCGCCTGCCCATCGACTCCAGCTTGGCGGGCTGGGCGTACCGGACCGTCTCGGTGCGCATCGCCGAGAGCGACGCCGGCATGCTGACCTTGTGGCTGCCCGTGATAGACGGCGTCGAACGGATCGGCGTCCTGGGCGTCCAAGTTCCCTACCTCGACGCCGCCGTCCTGAGCCGTTGTCGGGCGCTGGCATCGCTCATCGCCTTCGTCCTGATCAGCAAGGGCACCCACAGCGACAGCTACGCCAACCTGCTGCGCAGGCAGCCCATGGGGCTGCCTGCGGAGATGGTCTGGGCCTTCCTGCCACCTAAATCCATCGGTACGCCCTACGTCACCTCCACCGCCATCCTGGAACCGGCCTACAACCTGGGCGGCGACGCCTTCGACCACGCCCTGATGGGCGACGTGCTGCATGCTGCGGTCATCGATGCCATGGGCCATGACCTGTACGCGGGACTGACCTCATCCGTCGCCCTGGCCGCCTGCCGCAACGCCCGCCGCAGGGACGGGGAGATACCCCACATCATCAGCATCGTCGACCACGCGATCCACGATGCGTTCCCCGACCGCTACGCGACTGGCGTGTTCATGCACCTGCAGCGCACCACCGGGCAACTCATCTGGGCCAACTGCGGCCACCCTCCGCCCATCCTGCTGCGCCGCCACGACGTCGTCCCCGGCGCTTTCGACAGCCCTCCCGAGCTGCCCCTTGGGTTGGGTCCCGCACATCCGGACATCCCCCGGTCCGTCCACTCCGCGCAGTTGGAACCCGGAGATCGCGTCCTGTGCTACACCGACGGCGTCGTCGAGGCCCGGTCCTCAGACGGCGAACTTTTCGGGGAGGAGCGCTTCGTCGACTTCATCCTCCGTGCTACCGCCGCCGGCGAACCCGCCTTCGAGGTCCTGCGCCGTCTCGTGCACGCCATCGTCGACCACCAGCAGCACCATCTCACGGACGACGCCACCGTCCTTCTCTTCGAATGGCACCCCACAGGCGCCCCTACGTTCACCACCGGAGTGTGAAGCCACATTGGCCACATATCCTGACGATTGCTACGCGGTCATGCGAAAGAGGGCACTGTCGTACGGCTGGCGAACTGGCGGTTGTTGTTGGGGACTTCGGACAGAGGGCGTGATGAGAAGGCGTACGAACGGGTGGCTGATCGGCCGTTGACTCGTGCTGGTTCTCGCAAGCTGGTCGTTCACGGAGTCGATCAACGACGGGATCGAGCCGACGTCGGGTCCGCGGCGCCTCAGAAAGCGGTCGGGCTTTGACTGGGAGAAGTTGAGCTGATGGTCGAGCGTTCCGTGATCGTAGAGGCGCCCGGCGGGTCACGTTGATGATGGGATCTCGGACACGGCGGACTCGCTGCAGCACTTGACCGTGCGCCTGCAATACGCCGTGGGAATGAGCTAGGCGTGGCGGCATCGGACCTCATCGAGTGGTACGGCGGTGGTCCGGAAGTTTGCCCCCTCCAGGGGGGTGGCCAGACTGCTGGGCGGCGCCGGGTAGCCCGCACCACTGGTGAGGGAAACGAGGCGGGCCTGACGAGGCCCGGACCGGCGAAGAAATCCGGGGCCGGCGGATACTGCTCCTACTTTCCGAGGCGACGGCCCCGCACAGCAGGGAGATCAAAGCTGTGGCTCGCCCGTGTCTCCGCTGCCCGTACCCACTGGCCGGTCTGCCCCGTCGGGCGATGGCGAAAGTTTGGAGGCCCGCTGCAACTCCGGCATCACCGTGGATGGGTCTCCGCTGGCCACCCATCGGAACTGGGCCACCATCATTACGTCATCGACGCTCTCTCGCACGAACCCGTCCACGATGCCCAGGCCGCCCACGCGTTCACGAACCACGACCTCGTCTGGTTCCACCTCGTCAGCAATCTGGTGGTAGCACCCCATGTCGGGGCACCCCGAGAACTCGTAGACCCAGTGACCCATGCCTGACCTCCTGCTGAGAGGAAACGAATGGTCCGTGGATGTGTCAGTCACAAGGGCTGTGGAATCACCCAAAGGGATCAAAGGTACTCACGCGGTGAAGATCGTGTCCATGGGAGGTGTGCGGAATACGGGTCGCAGGTAAAGGTTGCGTGCGGGAAACTAATCTCCCATACAGGTGGGGTAGCTGTAGAGAGCCCCCGCCCCCTTCGACTGGATGATCTCATGGCGTTCTTCGCCGTCTCCAGGCACCGCCCCCTAGTACTGCTATCTGCTACTGACCTCGCCATGGAGAATGGGCGGCTCCAGGCGGAAAACGAGCAGCTCCAACAGGCCGTAACCTCGCACGCCATCATTGACCAAGCCATGGGCGCCCTGGTGGTTCTCGGGCAGATTCCATCCGAAGAGGCATGGCGAGCCCTACGGGACGTCTCGCAGCGCACCAACACCAAGCTGCGCGTCGTCGCCGAAAATGTGCTGAAATTCGCTCGCGGCGGCACCCTGCCGGACGTCGAAATGGATGAACTGCGGCGAGCGCTGGCCCGGTACCAGGCTTGCTGTCCCGCCCGCCGGCACCGTCAAGGCACAGCAATTGGGGAGGAGCGGCTGGCCACGTGACATCAGCGCAGCCTTTGTGTTGTGCGAAGCTGCCCTACGCGCCCCGGCGTGCCCGCCCACGGGGAAACCACGGGGAGGTAGGCCGGCGCTGCGCAACCGGCCCGGCGACCTGACTTGTCCGCCGGGCCGTGACCGCTACAGGAAGGTCAGCTGCTCGGGTGCGTCCGGGTCGGGCGGCGGCAGCTGGCCGGGCGGCGGCGCGTCGGGGGCGTCCCGGTTGGTGCGCAGCCACCACGCGAACTGCCAGTTACGGCAGGTCCGGTACAGGAACTGGTTGCGCCGGCGGGCCCAGGTGGGTATCGAGTGCTCGCCCCATCCGGTGATGGGGCGGGCGTTGTCGAGGGTCACCTGCAGGCCCCGCACGAGGGCGGGGCCTTCCCAGTGGTGGCCTTTGGCGTACTCGAAGGCCAGGTGCGCGTTCTTCGTCCAGTCCCAGGGGTGCGGGAGGGCGCACAGGTACCAGGCCAGCGGCGGGTTCTCCGCCGGCAGGACGGCACTTTGGCGTGGTGCCCGCGGGTTGAGCGGGTGACGGTCGGCCTCGCCGAAGCTTTCCAGGCAGTGCTTTTCGAGGTTGATGTTGCGGACCCCGGCAAGCCACATGATCAGGTACGGAGAAGCGGCGGCGATACCGACCCTCACGGGCGGCAGCGACATTACAGATTCCCCCCTCGGGATAAGCGTTACAGGGCGTTCCTTTCTTTAACCAATTTTACCAAAATTTCCACGAGGTGCTTATGGCGCCCATGCCGGAAGTCATTCGGATAAGGCATATTGAATTCCTTGTCGAGAGCTTTCTCGTAATCGAGGTCGGAAAGCGGCAGAGGGTCTTTGCACACGGCCCTGAGCGTCGCGTTGGAGCGGCCGGCGACCTTCACCTGCCCGAAGTACGCCCCCAGCAGATCCGCCAGCGACTCGGGGGTGTGGTAGCGGATCCGCATCCACTTGCCCTGCATGAACCGCATGTCGACGTTCTCGGCGTCCAGGAACGACAGCCGGGTGGAGTCGTTGGCGCTAGTGGTGTGCTGCTTGGCCTCGAACGCCTGCTCCGCCAGCAGGTTGCGGGTCCCGATGCATACCGTGCCCTCGGCGGCGCACAGCGCATTCACAGTGGTCAGAACCCAGTGCTGATAGTCCAGGGACGTGGTGGCGTTGATGACGGAGTCCAGAACCACCATCTCGTACAGGCCGTGCTCGGCGAGCCGCTTCTCGACGGTGCGGATCATGGAGACGACGCCCTTGATGTCGACGGCGTATTTGCCGGGGGTGGTGCGGTACGGCTCGTAGTCGTCGATCCGGTAGCCCTCGGGGCGCAGCTTCTTGGCGTAGTCGCCGTGCCCGGCGTCGAAATCCACCACCCGCGTGTCGGGGCGCTCGCGCAGCCGGGGCAGGGCCAACTTCTCCCACACCTCCGACTTGTAGGCCAGCTTCCCCTTCTTCTTCAGCGAGGAGTACTGACGCAGCCGCTTGGGCTGCACGATGTGCTGGTTGTAGACGGGGGCCTGGTCCTCCAGGCCGGACCAGTCGTACACGCCGTACTCGCCGGTGAGGTCGGCGACCAGCTGCGCCGCATCCAGGGACGGGCAGGTCCAGGCGAGGACGTCGAAGTGGTTCGCGGCGGCGACCACCGCGTACTCGGCGTTCAGCGCGATCTGGCCCTGGTCGTCGATGACGACGCTGCCCCACGCGCCGTGCCCGCCGGTCATGTGGGAGATGGCCTGCTGGAACGGCTTGTTGCGGGAGACGTCCACCTCGATGGTCTGCCACGGGATCCACGACCACTCTCCGATGGGGCCGGGCTGCGCGCACACGACGCTCGCCTCGGTCTCGACCCTGTTGTGGAGGAGGTTGAACTGGATCTCGTCGGTCAGGCGGACGACCTGACCGAGCATCACCGCCGGGGTGTGCGTCATCCCCAGCGCGGTCATGGCCTTGGTTCTCTGGTGGCCTGCGACGAGGGTGCCGTTGGCGTTGAGGATGACCGGCTTGACGATGCCGTGGCGGCCGATGGACTTCTTGAGCCGCTCCAACGCATCGTCGGACAGGTGCCGCGGGTTGTAGTCGGCCGGGCGCAGGTCCTTGAGCGGGTACGCCTCGTAGAAGGTGGTGGCGGGACCGCTGCTGTTGGGGGCGCTGATACCGGGGGCGCTGCTCATTCGTCCTCGTCCTCGTCGTCCTCGTCGCCGACGGGCTCGTCGCCGGCGGGCTCGACCTGGCCGGTGCCGGGGGCGTCCTCGCTGCCGCCGGGCACCTCGGCGGTCTCGGTGTGGGCCTCCTGCAGCAGGTGCCAGCCGAAACCGAGGTCGGTGCGGGACTCGGTGAGGAACCGCTCATAGATGGCGTTGAGGGTTTCCACCTCGGCCGCGGTGATCTGCAGGCTGGTGGTGGACCACTGCAGGTAGCCCCACTGCAGGTATTCCAGCTTGGCCATGGCCCCGGTGCCCTGCCCGTCGGAGGGCAGGTCGATCGTGTCGGGCAGGGCCCGGTGGTCGAGGAGCTTGTCCAGGGCGCTCTGGTCGTAGCCGGTGCCGTCGAGGTCGGGCAGCTCTTCGAGGATGTCGGCCAGCAGCTCGCTGTCGTAGCCGGCGAGGTCGGAGGTGCGGTTGTCGACGACGACGATGCGGGCCGCGTCCTCGTCGCTGACGTCGACCCACGTGGCGGCGATCTGCTCCCAGCCGAGCTGCTTGGCGGCGGTCCAGGTGTGGTTACCGGCCAGGATCTCGTTGGGGCGGCCGGTGTGAGTGCCGCGGTTGACGACGATGGCCTTGTACTGGCCGTTGACGCGCAGCGATTCGGCGATGGCGTCGACGTCGCCGGTGCGCGGGTTGCGGTGGTACCCGGTCAGGTCGTCGATCGGGACGGCAAGCGGCAGCAGCGACTCGGGAATGCGGGCGGGCGCAGCACTCACAGCAGGAGCCCTTCGTGTAGGAGCGTGCCCCCGCGCCCTACGACCGCCCACACTAAAGGATCACGCCGTTTGACACCGTGATGTGATCAGTTGCCGCCGGTCAGCCACTGGTCTTTGGTCGGACACGGTCGGGGCGTACTGGGGGCAGCAGCTCCGGCAGGTTCGGGCCGGTCCCGTCGTCGGCGAGCTCAGTACGCGTCCGGGAAACAACCCTCCGTGAACTGCTGAGGACGTGCCGCAACGGTCAGTGTGAGAGAGGCATCCCGTTGCAGGGCCCCGTGCCGGCACCGGATAACGTACGGCGGTCAACATCTGGGACGGCACACGCCGCCCCCCGTTTCTGGAGCCGTGTACATGCGCTCTTCCGTACGCAGAGCCTCCGGGCTGGGCATAGCCGCGCTGGCCTTGCTCGGGCCCTCCGCCACCGCGGCGGTGGCGGACGACGCCACGCCCTCAACGCTCCCTCTGGCAGTCACCACGGTCCGAGAACTGGCCGACCCCGTGACCGGTTTCCAGGCCGCCCAAGACGCGCAGGGCGCCTACCGCGGCGATGTCACGATCTTCTTCCACGCCGACCTCCCCGAGGGGCAGCAACTGCTGCCCTACAAGGCGACCGTGACCTACCCCACGAGGGACGGCGGTTACGGCAGCTGGCCCGCCTACGTCAACGGCACAACCGGCTACGCCACGCTCGACACCCGCAGCATGGCCGATGGGGACACCACCTTGACCCTCACCGCGTTCGAGGGCACGGATGTCACCAGTTCGGACTCCACCCCGGTCACCGGGACGCTGACGCTGCGCACCGCCAACCCTTCTGCCGCCTTCACCTCCCCGACCCGGAGCTCCGTCGTCTGGGGACCGGTCACCTGGAACGTCGACGCCGCCCCCGCGGCGGGCGGAGCCGCAATCGACCGGGTGGAGTTCTACGCGGGGGGCTACCACAAGAAGGCCATCCCCGCCTACGTGGACACCACCGCGCCTTACAGCTACCCCGTCGACTTCAACACCCCCAGCGCGAGCCGGGAAATGCAGGCCGTCGCCGTGGACGAGGACGGCTACCGGTCGGCCGTGGCAGGCCGGGCCGTTGTCGTCGAACCCGGGCCGACGGTGACCGCCGAAGGCACCCGCCTCCTTGACGCAGAGGGGGCCCAGTACCTGCACGTCGAATGGTCGAGTGCGGTCGCGAACGGGCTCAACTTCGACCCGAACGGCTACAACGCCACGACCTGGCTCACCCAGGCGGTGATCGCGGTTGACGGGCGTGTCCTCGAGACCGACGACCTGGACACCTTGACCTGGCTCTGCCCGCGCAAGGCGTACCACTGCCTGAGCAGCATTCCCTGGTCGAACGGGTACGACCTCACGGACCTCGGCGTCGGCAGCCACACCGTCACGGTGACCGTCACCGACAACCACGGTGCGGTCGGCAAGGCCTCGTTCACCACGGTCGTGGGCCGGGACAAGCTCACCGTGTCGATCCCCGGCAGGAGCGTCCTCGCGGGCAATCTGGTGAGCATCGACGGCCACCTGACCGGTGCGACAGGAGCGACGATTCCCGGCTCCCGCATCGCCGTGCAGGCCAGGCTCGCCGGTAGCAGCACCTGGACGACCCTGACCACACGGACCCTGACCAGCGACTTCATCGACGTGGCGCTGGTACCGCGGCAGAACGAGAGCCTGCGGGTGGTGGAGCTCACCGGCACCAAGCAGGTGAGTGCGCCGATGGCGGTGACCGTGCAGCCGAAGCTCACCGCGAAGGCGTCCGCCACGTCGGTCCGCCGCGGCGCAACGGTGAAGATCACCGGGCAGGTCGCCGGAAAGTCCCCCGGCGCGGTGGTGCGGCTCCAGGTCTCCCGAAACGGTAAGTGGGTCACCCTGGCGACCGCGCGACAGTCCAGCACCGGCACGGTCGCCTTCTCCGTGCCCGAGCGTACGGGCGGCACCTTCTACTACCGGCTCTACTCCCCGGCCACGACCGCCTTCCTCGCGGGCAACAGCCCGTCGGTGACGGTCCACGTGCGCTGAGTCACAGCACAGACCAGCCTGGAACAAAGAAGTTCAGAGGGCACGGGATGTCTCAGGACATCCCGTGCCCTCAAACGTTGCTGCCACTGGGGGCATCCTCAGCTGGACTGCACAACACTGCCGTGTGGTGCGGATGCGCCGGTACTTCTGCTCGAAGGTGTGGCCGTCCCACCGGGCGCGTGGGTCGTCGGCGGGCACCCGCTGGACGTGGTCGAACAGCGACAGGTCGCCGGGCGCGATGTGCCAGCAGAACTGCCAGCCTGCCGCGCGCAGGAACAGCACGTACCAGCCGTCGCCGGTGTCGGGTGGCGCTGGGGCGACGACGGACGGGTGGAGGGCCGCGAGCCACGCGGCGAGGTGGGCGCGTTCTCGGTAGGCGGCGCCCAGCAGTTCGTCCAGGGTCCCGGCGGTGCTGATGTGGACGGCCCGCTGCCGGCGGGGGTCCCTGGTTCCGGTGACGGCGGCGGCCGCGAGACGTTCGGTGTGCGAGCCGGACAGCGGCGGCCCCAGGCGCGTGACGCATCCGGATCCCGGAGGCGCCTGGCAGACGGGGCATTCGACGTCCAGGACGGGGCGGGCGCCGCCGGACAGACGGCGGGTGAGCTCGGCGACCTTGGCGGCCAGGCCCGCCTGGCTGGCGACCAGGTGCTCCACGCCGGCGCGCAGCCGCTCGGACTCCACGACGCTGAGGACCCGGTGCCCGGTGTGGCCGATCAGGTGCCGCAGCTGGTCCAGCGTCGGCCGGTCCTTGCGGGTGCGGGTCACCGGCCTGCCTCCCGGTCGGCCTTCGTCCACCGTCGCAGCAGGGACCGGCGCTGGCCGGGGGTGAGCTGCACGGCCCGGTCGTACACGGACACCACGCGGGCGGCGGGCACGCACCAGGTGGGGAAGGGGTCCTCGGTGGAGGCCTCCAACTCGCCGACCGGCGCAACGGTGTACAGGTCGCCGTACCAGTAGCGGGAGGCGTAGTACCTGGCGTATTCGCGGTCGGAGGTGATGTAGACCCGGTCGGGGCGGCCGGTGGGCGGGTCGATGGTCTTGCCGTCGCGAGTCGTTGCGGTCAGGCCCTGGGCGCGGGCCTCGCAGACTTTGCAGCCGTCGACGACGTGCGGGGGGCTGGGGGTGATGAGGTCCCCGGGCCCCAGCCCGGGGACACCACCGTGGAAGTAGCGCAACAGGTCCTCGCCTACCGGTTGTTGCAGCCGCAGATGCCCTGCGTCGTGCACCAGCCGTCGCACGAGTTGCACCAGGTCGCGCCGGGGAACGGCGGGGGGCGCTGCCTGGCGCGCGATCGGCCGTCGGCCTCGGCGACGGCCTCTTTGAGCTGGGCGTAGTGCTCGGCCGCGTCGGGGTCGGGGTGGGACAGGTAGGCGGTGGCCATCAGGAGTCTCTGTCTCCGGACAAGTTCAGGCGGGTGGGTTCGGTTGCGTTCGGCGATGACCCTGTCCAGCGGCCCGTAGCGTTCCCGCATCAGCCGTTCGAACAGGACGGGGTCGGCGGCATGGTCGGAGCGGTAGGTCACGGTCATGGGGTCTCTCCTGGGTACGCGGGGACCCGCCCTGCCGTGCGGCGTGGGCGGGTCCATTCGCGGGTGCGTGGGGCGGCGTCCCCGTGTGGCGCCGCATGGGCGGAGCCGGCGTCTGGCGGGTAGGGCGCGGGGGATTTGCCACCCGCCAGACACCGTTGGGGGATGCCGCATGCCACGGCGGTGCTGAGGGGCCGGTTCCGCGGCTGCAGCCGTTCCCGATCAGCGATCAGAACGTACCACGCTCGAGTGTTGTGGCACATTATGGGGGTGGGGATCATCGGCGGGCGGGGGCGCATCGGGCCTCTCGGCCCACAGGACGGCGCCGAAGCCGTAGCCGTAGCCGTAGCCGTAGCCGTCCAGGACGTCGGTACCGCAGGCGTCGGGCTCGTCGACGAGGAACAGCGCGTCCTGGTTGGCCTTGGCGCGGGCGCCGAAGTCGGCGGGGGTCATGCGCTTCCAGTCGCGGCCGGTCGTGTCGCTCACAGGGTTTCCCTTCGATGGTCGAGGCAAGCCCAGCCCGCCCCCGGGCGGGGAGGGGCCGGTTCGGGTCAGGCCTTGGTCGAGGCGGCGCGCTTGGCCGGGGCCTTGCGCTGGGCCGGGACCTTCGGCGTGGCCTGGGCGCGCTTGGCCGGGGCCTTCGGCTTGCGAGCGGCAGGCGCCGCCGCGGCGGGCGCGGCGTCGGCGGCCGGCTGGGCGGGCTTGGCGTCGGCGGGCTTGGCCGGGGCGGCGAGGCTCTGGTGTTCGACGTCGGGGTTCAGGCGGGCGATCTCGCGGGCGTCGGCGTGCGCCTTGGCCTGCCGCATGTTGAAGCGAGCCTTGGCGACCGCGTCGGCGACGCGGTCCATCTGGTCCAGGCGCTTGCCGACCTCGCCCTCCAGGGCCAGGGCCAGCTTCATCGGGTCGGCCTTGGCCAGCTCCTCCAGCAGGCCCAGGACCTGCTCGATCCGGTCGATGCTGCTGCGGGTCTTGGTGCGCTCGCGCTGGCGCTCCTCGCGCTCCTCGGGGCTCATGTCCTCGACGAGCATCGCGACGACCTGGCCCTGCTGCTGCTTGAGCGCGTACGCGAAGTGCACCAGCTCGTTGTCGCCGGCGAAGGCGCCCTTGGCCCACTTGGCCATGACCGCGCGCTGGTTGCCGGGGGTCAGCGCGGCGATCTGCACGGCGGCCTGGGTGCCGATCGCACCGGAGTTGACGTGCTTCTGGACCTCTTCGGTCAGGTCGAGGAGGGCCAGGCGCAGCATCACGTACTGCGAGGACTTGCCGAACTCCTTGGCGACGTCCTTGGCTTCGGCGCCCTCCTGCTCGTCGAGGATCCGGCGGAACGCCTTGGCTTCCTCCATCGGCGTCATGTCGGCCCGGTTGATGTTCTCGGCGACCGACCGCTTGAACCGCTCCGTCTCGGGCAGGTCGTCGGCGGTGATGATGCACTTGATCTCGGTGAGTTCGGCTATCTGGTGGGCGCGCCAGCGGCGCTCACCGGCGACGATCTCGTAGCTGGCGTCGCCGTCCTTGCGGACTTCGATCGGCTGCATGAGGCCGAACCGCTTGATGGAGTCGGCGAGTTCCTGCAGGGCCTGGGGGTCGAAGTACTCGCGCGGCTGGCGCTCGTTGCGGTGGATCTGGTCGATGAGCAGCGTCGTGATCGTCATGGCTCACTCCAAGAGGCTGTGGTCGGGGGGCGCTTCCCGCTCCCTCGCCCTCTTATTTTAGTCCTTAAT
Organism: Streptomyces sp. NPDC001156; assembly: GCF_053598275.1. Classification (NCBI taxonomy): domain Bacteria; kingdom Bacillati; phylum Actinomycetota; class Actinomycetes; order Kitasatosporales; family Streptomycetaceae; genus Streptomyces; species Streptomyces sp. NPDC001156. The sequence goes on from NZ_JBSFJX010000176.1 coordinate 12,325, forward strand.
CCGGTACAAGGTCAGATTTTTCGGGGCAAATTTCGCAGGTCAGGGCATACGTAAGGGCGGGCACCCACCGCGTGCCCGCCCCTTCGCATATCGAGTTGTTCAGCTGGCCTGCACCAGCGCCTGAACCTCGCAGGACGATCCCTGAATGACGTCCTGCGGGTCCACGACGGCCAGCGCACACAGCGCCGTTACCGCCTCACGGGCACCTAGAACAGGGCGGCCGGACAACTCGGCCTCCAGGATGCGCCGTTGGATGCGTGCCGGATCGATCGCCACTGCACTCCCCTCACCTCGGCGGGTGCTCCCCGCCTTCGACCACATGCCGATCACCACTCCACACGCTTCCCCCCATGCGCCCGCCCCTACGGGCGCCGGTGGCGCAACTACCAGGTGGTGTCGGCCGGTCGGGCCTTGGCGACGCCGGCGACGGCGATGCCCGCAGGCACGGACCAGGTGGTGTCCTGAGGCGTGGCGACGGCGATGCCCGGAGGCACGGCCCAGGTCGTGTCTGCCACGACGTGACGCGGCGTCACATGCTCCTGCTCCGCCCCGACAAGGACGGCCAGCGCGGCGAGCACGACGGCAGCAGAGATTCCGGCAATGCGCTTGGTAAGCACCTGTTCCCCTGATGTTCACGAGCAATGGAGGTCGGGCGCGCGCGTAGACAGCAGCCAGCAACTATGAGGCCAGTCCCCCGAGTTCGCGCCACGCGCCTGTCAACCGACACCTTGTAGGGGAAGTGTGGTGAAGATCAAGTCGAAGAGTTACCGTACTTTCACCAGCCACACAATTCAGGGGATGTTAGGTGCCACAACTTCCCGACCTGCCGCACTTGTCCGAACAGGCAGCCGACACTTACGAGCTGATACTGAACGGCAAGCCAGTTCCGCCAGGCACCCCGGGCCTCGACGGACTGCTGTCAGCCGGTCTCGCCATCGATGACGGTCTGGGCAACGACACCTACACCGCCATCGAGCCCAGATCGTCGGGATTTCAGATGGCCCTGCAGGTCCACGAACACCTCACGGCGCTCGCCGCGTTCACGCGCATGGTTCCCGAGTTCATGGCCGGTCTGCGGGACCGGTACAACGCATCGAGGCCGCCGCACACATCGATCCAGCGCCTACAGGGCCGCGAGCTGATCAACGAGCACATCGCCCGCGAACACCTCGTCGCCCGCACGGAGGTCATCTCCGCGCAGCCCGGCCATCGCACACCAGAGGATCTGTCGTACTCCTTCGACCGTGACTGCGGTGCCCTCGAACGCGGCGTGCCCATGCGGACGCTGTACCACAGCACAGTCCGCCGCGTCCCCACGGTCGGCGACTGGGCGAGGTCCATGGCTCACGCCGGCGGGGAAATCCGCACGTTCAACGGCCGCTTCCCCCGCAGCATCATCTTCGACCGGCGCGTGGCCTTCATCCCCGCACGCACCGGCGAATGCGACACGGCCTCCTCAGAGGAAGTCGTCATGGTCACCGAACCGGTCATGGTGGGACGGCTCGCCTACGTCTTCGACTTGTTCTGGGATCGCGCCCAGCCGTGGTTCGCGCGAGGCGACTGCAAAAGAGAAAAGGCCCTTGTCACCACACCCACCCAGCGGGCGATCCTGCGCCAGCTGGTCCAGGGCCGTACGCAGGCGCAGGCCGCGAAGAGCCTCGGGATCGGCCCGGCCTGGATCAACGAGCAGCTGGGGCAGCTGCGCAAGAAGCTCCGCGTGCAGACCCTGAACGAGGTCATCTACTGGTGGGCGACGTCCCCCGACCACGAGGTGCAGGACTGACGCACACGGCGCACCACGGCTACGAGGCGATCGGGGTGCGCCAGGTCAGCGTGACCCTGTCGTCCACATCCCGCACCCCGCGCGCCCGCGCGGGATGGACCTGGATCTTGTCCACCAGCAGCATCACCAGGGCCCGCCTGGAGGCGAACGGCGCGTGTTCCCACCAGCGGGCCAGGTCCTCGACCCCGCCCAGCGGCACATCCACGGCCTGCTCCAGGAACCGCAGCCGCGCCCGGCACTCCTTCAGGCTCTGCCCGATGTGCCGGTCAGCGGAAACGAAGGCGGCCCGCGAAAGCTCACCCTTCGCGTAGGGCTCGGCAAGCTCGGTCCGCGACTTCTCCAGCTCGGCGATCCGGGCGCGCACCTGAACGACCTCGCCCGCCATGCGTGTGCGGGCCATCTCCAGCGCGGCGATAGCGCCCGGGCGCAGCAGCTCGCCGAGCACGTGCTCGGCCACAAAGTCCTCGAGCAACGCCGCGTTGATGCGGATCTTCCCGCACCCGCCGCGGCCCTCGAAGCTGGTCTGGCAGCGGTAGGACGGCGTCCCAGCGCCGGTGCGCGCGCCGGCCATGCGCTGCCCGCACTGCCCACACACGGCAAGCCCGCCCGCCAGCAGATACTCGTGGTCAGCCGCACGGTCCTGATCACTTCGCACGCTGCCCGGCCGGCCGGGGCGCTGCTGCAGCCACCGGAACTCCTCCGGTGTGATCAGCGCCTCCCGGCCGGTCTCGACCAGCTCATGGGTATCGGGGTCCCGCTCCAGTCCGGCGATCGCCGGATTGTCCAGCAGACGACCGAGCGTCATGGACGTCCACTCGCCGCCCATCGTGCCCCGGTGGCCCTCGGCGTTCATCCACGCGGCGACCTCAGCCTGTGACTGCCCGGCGCGGATACGGCCAACGGCCTCACGTACAACTTGCCGCTCGTCGGCGCGGACCCGCGTCAGTGCCTGGTTGTCGAAGCCGTACAAGCGCGGCATGCCACCGTTCCCACTCCACTCAGTGGCCCGCAGCGTCATCCTCGCAGCGAGCCGACCCCCAGCGCCTCCCACAGGGCTGCCGTGGGGATGCGTACCGTGCCCCCCATGGTCAGCGTCCGCACAGGAAACCGCCCAGTCTTGATCAGGCCGTACGCCTTGTTGTGCCCGATACCCAGCGCGCGCGCCGCAGTCACGACGTTGACCGTCGCGGGCAGTGCCAGGACCTCTTCGAGGGTCATCCCGCGCTGGTCGGCGGCCGGGGTGATCATCGTCGCCATCTTCGTTGTCGCGCTCTCCCCCACGCCAACATGTGCCACACCATACACGCCGCCCTGGTAAGGGCCAGTATTCGTGAGCATCATTAGGTAAGAATGAGCCCCGAAAGTGATATCCCGGCGTGGGGGTGTGGGGGCGTGTTCGAAGACAAGACGTACAAACGGTGCGCTTGCAAGGGCCCGCTGGTGAAGGACGGTAAGCCGGTCCTGGACGGCGACGGAAACCAGAAAATCGGCTACCTGGAGAAGTCCTGCCCCCAGCTGCGCAAACGCGACCACGGCACCTGGTACTACAGCTTCGAGCTGCCGGCGGGCCCCGACGGGAAACGACAGCGGGCGAAGAAGGGCGGCTTCCGCACCCAGGAGGAAGCCGCACGGAAGGCCAAAGAGGTCTTCGACGCCGCCCAGAAAGGCGTCAATGTCCTGTCCGGGGAATCCGTCGCCGAGTACCTGGAACGCTGGATCAAGGCCAAGCGCGCCCTCAAGCGCACCACCGTGTACGGGTACAGGAGCCACATCGACTGCTACCTGATCCCCCGGCTCGGGCACATCCAGCTGATGAACCTGCGCGTCCACCACATCGCCGAACTGTTCGAATGGATCGAACAGGAGAATGAGCGGCGCGCCGCCCACGTCCTGCAGGTGCAGCTGCTGCAGGCCGAATGCGACAAGGCGCGCGACGCCTGGCGCAACCGGGCCAAGGCCGACGACGAGAACCGGGCCGAGTGGCTCGAAGTTCGCGGGAAGCTGCGCGCCACCTGGAACAAGCGACGCGAAGAACTCGCCGAGGCCCGCCGCACACTGCGGCACCCCAACACGGCCTCCACCCAGCACCGGATCATGGACACGCTGTCCTCGGCCCTGGAAGACGCCGTGAAGGCCCAGCTGATCACCACCAACTGGGCGCAGCTGGTTTCCCTGCCGTCCGGCAAGCGCCCCAAGGCCCTGGTGTGGACCGACGAGCGCATCCGCCGCTGGCGGCGCACCGGCAACAAGCCCTCGCCGGTCATGGTGTGGACGCCCGTGCTCACGGGCCAGTTCCTCGACTTCACCTCCGACGACCGGCTGCACCCCCTGTGGCACCTGATCACCTTCCGGGGACTGCGCCGCGGTGAGGCGTGCGCCCTGTCCTGGGACGAGGTGGACCTCGACCACGGCATCATCCACATCACCGAGCAGATCGTCGCCGTGGCCCACGAGCCGTTCGAGGACACCCCGAAGGCCGACAGCGTCCGCGACCTCACCCTCGATTCCGAGACCATCCGGCTCCTGCGGGAGTGGCGGAAGAAGCAGGACGCCGAGCGGGCCGAGTGGTCCGCCCACGGCGCCTGGGTGGAAAGCGGGCGGGTGTTCACCCGGGAGAACGGCGAGGGCTACCACCCCCAGTACTTCTCCGACCGGTTCGAGCGGCTGTGGAAGAAGGCCGACCTGCCGCCGATCCGGCTACACGACCTGCGGCACGGAGCGGCCACGCTGGCGCTCGCCGCCGGCGTGGACACGAAGGTCGTCCAAGAGATGCTCGGCCACTCCTCGTTCCACCTGACGATGGACACCTACACCAGCGTCCTGCCGGAACTGGACCGCATGGCGGCGGAAGCCTCCGTGTCGATCGTGCCGCGCGCCAACAAGCCGACGAAGACCGCCCCGAAGAAGTCGAGCGGCGGCTCCAAGAAGGGCAAGGGCGGCAAGGGCCTGGAGGCGGCGTAGCCGCACTCTGGGAACGTCATGTTCCCAGAGCGTTCCCAGAGAGCCGGAAAAAGGGCCTCCTCTCGATTGAGAGGAGGCCCTTCGCCTGCAAAGATGCAGGTCAGGCACTGTAGGCCCTGTGGGACTCGAACCCACAACCAATGGATTAAAAGTCCGCCAGCTCATCGAATCGGTCAATGACACCCTCAAAGGCCAACTCGACCTGGAACAACACGGCGCACGCACCCATGAGGGCGTCGCCGT
>NZ_JBSFJX010000177.1:0-17067 GCF_053598275.1 Streptomyces sp. NPDC001156
CGGAACAGCCGCCCCAGTAGGGAACGCCCCACCCAGAGGCGAGACACCCGAACAGGAACTGGTCGGACGGCATCCCATCACAGGATGACTCTTAGGAGGTGAGGCGGGAGACCTGGTAGTGGCCGATGAGCCAGTCGTCGTCCGAACGCCGCAGCAGGACGCCGAGGTTCACGGCGAGCGTGGGCCGGTCTGTGAACGAGAAGTCGATCGCCAGGTATCCGAGCACGAGGTCGTCGGAAAGGCGCCTGATCTCCAGGACGCGATAGTCGGCCGACAGGCCCAGGGGCTGGGACGCGTAGTAGTCGGCGACGCCCTGCCGTCCGACGCTGTAGGGGTGCAGCCCCTGGAAGACCGCGTCCTCGGTGAAGCAGGAGGCGGCCCGCTCCGGCTCGTGGTGGTCGACGGCCTCCTTCCACCGGTCGAGGACGTCGCGCAGGATCGCTTCGGTGTCTGTCGTGCTCTGCATCACGGTTCTCCTTTCGGTGTTCAGTGGCCTGCGCTCATGCCGCCGTCGACGTGGAGAATCTCGCCGGTGACGAACGGGGCGTTCTCCAGATAGATCACCGCGTCCACGATGTCGCTCTGCTCACCCATCCGGCCGACGGGGTGCAGGGCTGCGAGGACCTCATGGGACTCCTCGGGGTGCATGGGGGTCTTGATGGTGCCCGGCGAGACGGCGTTGGTGCGGATGCCGCGACCGGCGTACTCGATGGCCAGGGACTTGGTGGCGGACTGCAGACCGCCCTTGGTGAGCGAGGCGAGCACCGAGGGGACTCGGGAGTCGGCGTTGTCGACCAGGCTGGTCGTGATGTTGACGATGTGACCACCGCCCTGGGTGAGCATCTGCTCGATGGCCAGTTGGGTGATGCGGAAGAAGCCGGCGAGGTTCACGCCGGCGATCGCGGCGTAGTCGTCCTGGGTGTAGTCGGTGAAGGGCTTGGCGATGAAGATTCCCGCGTTGTTGACCAGGGTGTCGACGCGGCCGAACCGATCCACGGCGGCGGCGATGGCACGTTCGGCGGTGGCGGGGTCGGCGATGTCGCCCTGAACCGTCAGGACGTCCGCGTCGTCGACGGGGGCGATGGTGCGGGACGTGGCGACGACGGCGTGGCCGAGCTTGCGGTAGGCGTCGACCAGGCCGGCGCCGATGCCCTGCGAGGCGCCGGTGATGACGGCGACCTTCTGCTGCTGAGTGCTCATGATGACCTTCTTCGAGAGGAGGGCGGGGATCCGTGAGACGGTTCCGGTCGCTAGCCGACCGGTCAACTAATCGATAATCTAGGCCGCCTGCCGAGAAGAAGTCAAAGGTCAGGGGGGCTTGGGCCAGGTCCTGATTCCTCCCGGTTAATAGGCGCGGCCTCCCAGCGCCGGTCAGCCCCCATTACCTTCTTCGTGGCCCCGCAATGGGGCTCCTGGCCTCTGGAGCCGGCATGACTGGTCCCCCTGTCGAACGCATGGCCCGGGGGTGGTGTCATCGGCACCGGAGGCATCGGCACCGCTGATCAGGGGCATGACCACCGGCTTTCTCCGGAGGCTGGAAGGCTCTTCGTAATGTGAATGTGGCGATCCCCCGCCCCTGGCACAGTCGCGGCCCGGCATCGTCGCCCGTGACCACGACCAGACTCACCGGGGGACCATCGTTTCTGCCCATACGGCCCGTAGGGCGAGACCCGATGTCCACCCAGGCGTTGCTAGGGGCCCGCTGTCCGACCTGGTCGCCGAGGACGCGCCGCAGGGGCAGCGGTGCCGGGTCGACCATGGTCACCTGTGCTCCACGGGTGTGGGCGGCGGCGACCTCGCAGCCGATCCAGCCGGCGCCGAGGATCACCCGGGCGCCGTCGGTCAGTTCCCCGCGCGATGCCAGGGCGTTGTGCAGCGTCCGCAGCAGGTGCACGCCGGGGCCCGTCGAACCCGGGCAGGGTCCGCGGCCGGGAGTCGGTGGCCAGCAGCAGCCGGTCGTATCCGTGTTCCACGCCGTCGGCGTCGACGATCACGTGGTGGGCCGGGCGCAGGGCGGTGATGGCGGCGCCGTGGTGCCGACGGTACGGAAACCATCGCCGCGGCCGGGGTACACACCCGGGCCAGGTCAGTGCTGGGCCCTGGACGAAGAGATCACCGGCATCGACGTGCAGATGAGGGGCCCCACTGTAGGGGAGTCCACCGACACGTCTGCGGGTTGCGGGTGCGGCGGCCGGTGGAGCTCTTGCGCGTCCAGGGTCACGGCGAAAGGCACGCCGAGCGCGATCCGGCGCGTCCCGGCCCCGGATCAGGCGCAATCCCGTACACCACTTCCTGAGACAACCTCCACGTCCCGGCAGCTCCCATGAGGTACGCGGCTAGATCACGCCTCTTGAGAGGCTGCTCCTACCAAAGGCGACAAAGTTGGTCATAGCGTCACCCCTGGTCGCGAGCGCAGCCTGGGAAGATGCGAAACGAGCCAGCCGACCGGTCGGCTACCCCGGACACGCAAAGGGCCAAGCCCGAGGCGAACCTCATCGCAGGGGCGCAGACGGGAGGAGCGATGGACGGTTCCACAGGAATGGCAATCACCTCGGCTCAGACCGCCTTCCAGACGGCCAGCGCGGCGATAGCCCTTCTCGACACGGAGGGGACGGTGGTCGGGTGGACGCAGGCGGCCGAGCGGCTTGTCGGCTACTCGGCCGCGCACATGGTGGGGCGGTCCGCTGCCCTCCTGCTGGCATCTGCTGAAGACTGGTCGAAGGCATCGGCGTTCTCCGAGCAGAGCAGTGCCCAGGGTCGCTGGATCAGCTTCGCGGAGCTCCGTCACCGCGACGGCCGCAGGATCGACGTGCGCCTGTGCGTGTCGTCGCTGTCAGGACAGGACGGCCGGGCCCGCTGGGTCGTATCGGCGACTGACAAGGCCGCGCTTTCCTCGTGGGCGGCAAACAGCTCGGTAGTGGACTCGCTCCAGACTGCGCTGGACCGCCGCCTACCGATCGGCGTCGTGATACGCGACACCCAGCTGCGCTGCACCTGGGTGAATGGCACCCAGGGCTCCAAGGACGGCATCCCTATCCAGCGGCGGCTGGGGCGCAGGCTGACGGAGGCAGCGCCAGGCGGGAGACCGAAACGCTGGAGACGCTGATGCACCAGGTGCTGGCGAGCGGCGCCCCGGCGCTCAACGTGGAATACCGGGCCTTTCTGCCGACGAATGTGCGCGACGACCGTACGATGACGGCCTCCTACCACCGCCTTGACGGCGCAGACGGTCGTGCCTTGGGCGTATGCCAGCTGAGTTTCGATGTCACCGACAGCCGACGGGCGCGCGAGCGTCTCGCGATCTTGGGCGAGGCCAGTAAGCGGATCGGAACCACCTTGGACGTCATGCGAACCGCGCAGGAACTGGCTGACCTCGCGGTGCCGCTCTTCGCGGACTACGCCGCCGTCGACCTGGCGGAGTCGGTCCCGCTCGGCGAGGAGCCCCTGGCCCGCTTCGGCTTGGGCGGACGTATCCCCACCTTCCGTCGCGTGGGCCTGGCCTCGATCCGCCAGGGGTCACCGGAGTCCGTGTTCGCGCGGGGGGAGCCGGTCTTTATCGCGCAGGACTGTCCCTTCGCCCGCGTCCTGCGCTCCGGAGAGTCCTACTTCGAGTCGACACTGGACATCTCTCCCGGCTCCTGCCTCGGGCAGGAGGACCCGGCACAGGCACAGAAGTTCCGCGAACACGCGATGCACTCCTTCATGGTCGTCCCGATCCACGCGCGGGGCGCCGTGCTGGGCATGGCGGTGTTCGCGCGGACGCAGGACCGTCTGCCGTTCGAGGAGGACGACTTGCTCCTGGCCGAGGAAGTCGTCAGCTGGGCCGCGCTGTCCTTGGACAATGCACGCCGATATGCGCGCGAACGCTCCGCGGCCCTGGCCCTGCAGCGCCACCTGCTCCCCCGCCGCGCAACCGGCGGGTCGGCCGCCGAGGTGGCCTGGCACTACCTTGCCTGCCGACGGTCACTACGGCGTCGGGGGTGACTGGTTCGATGTGATCCCGCTGCCCGGCGCCCGGACCGCACTGGTCGTCGGCGACGTGGTCGGACACGGCATCAACGCCGCGGCGACCATGGGCAGACTCCGCACCGCCGTACGCACCCTGGCCGCCATGGACCTTCCCCCGGACGAACTGCTGGCCCACCTCGACGACTTGATCGTCCACCTCACCGAGGCGGACGCCGACCCGAGGGATCCGGACACCGTGACGATGGCGGCCACCTGCCTGTACGCCGTCTACGACCCGGCCACCCGCACCTGCACGATGGCCCGGGCCGGCCACCCCCCGCCCGCGATCGTCGACCCGCACGGCGACGTCACCTTCCCGGATCTGCCCACTGGAGCCCCGCTCGGTCTCGGGCTGCTCCCCTTTGAGTCCGTGGAGCTGGAACTGCCCGAGGCAAGCGTGCTCGCCCTCTACAGCGACGGCCTGATCGAGTCCCGCGACCAGGACATCGACGTCGGCATGGACCGGCTGGCAACCGCCCTGGCACGCCCCGGCCTCCCCCTGGAATCCCTCTGCTCGTCCGCGATCGACACGCTGCCGGCCAAGGCACCGAGTGACGATGTCACACTGCTCCTCGCACGAACCCGCACGCTGGGTCCGAGCCAGGTCGCCTCATGGCAGCTGCCGGCCGACCCAGCCGTCGTCAGCCATGCCCGCGCCCTGGCCATCCGCCAGCTGAACCAGTGGGGACTAGAGCAACTGGCCGAGTCCACGGAACTGATCGTCAGCGAACTGGTCACCAACGCCATCCGTCACGGCACCGGCATCATCGGCCTGCGCCTCATCCGACATGATGTGCTGACCTGCGAGGTCTCCGACACCAGCAGCAGCTACCCACGCCTGCGCCATCCCCGCACCACCGACGAGAACGGCCGCGGCCTCCTCCTCGTCTCAAAGCTGTCCCGCAGATGGGGAACCCGCTACACACCCGACGGCAAACTGATCTGGGCCGACCAGCAACTGACACCCGGCTCACTGGTGCCCACGGCCCACGATTCAGCCGTTACCAACAGAGGCCTACGAGGATCAACTCGACCGAGCGCGGGAGTGTCTGACTTGTTGAATCGACCGCAGGCGCTCGGTCTGCAGCCGTAGCGTCCAGGGTGCCGGTCGGCACGGGCTCGTGTAGTGTCTTGCCGCCCTGCGGGCTGGCTCATGATTCGCGTGCCGCCGCCGTCCGGCACCCGCGCGGTGTGGCTCGACAGAGGCATGAATGTGTGTGACTGCTACTTCAAGTCAGAGTGCCCACCGCACATTTCTGCCCGTCAGCCGCCAGGTCAGGATGCACATGATCATCATCGGGATCGATCCCCACAAGTCCTCGCACACCGCAGTCGCTGTCGATGCAGCAGGCCACAAGATTGGTCAGCGGCGGTTCGTCGTCAACTCCGGGACCTCCGGTCGGCTTCTGCACTGGTGCGCGCAGTGGCCGGAGCGCCGGTTCGCGATCGAAGGCGCCAGCGGTCTCGGTCGGTCTCTTGCTCAGCAGCTGGCCGCCGCGGACGAGGATGTCGTCGACGTGCCTTCCACCTTGTCGGCCAGGGCCCGTCTTCTGGCCACCGGCGGGGACCGGAAGACCGACCCCGCGGACGCTCTCCACGTGGCCCAGGTCGCGCTCTTCCGCACTGATCTGCGCAAGGTCACCGCGGAGGACCAGTCCACGATCCTGCGGCTGCTGACCGAGCGGCACGACGACCTGACCGGCGAGCGGACCCGTATCGTCAACCGTCTCCACGCGGTACTTCGCGACCTATTGCCCGGTGGCGCCCCCACACGGCTGTCGGCAGAGAAGGCCGCGACTTTGATGAAGGGCATCCGGCCGGCCACTGCGACGGACCACTGCCGCCGGGACATCGCTCGTGATCTGCTGGCCGACCTGCGCAGGCTTGACCGGCAGGTCAAGGACAACGAGGCCCAGATGCGCGATGCTCCCGCTGCCGCACGAACCAACCTGACGTCGCTGCCCGGACTGGGCACGGTACTGGCTGCGAAGCTCCCGGGCCACGTCGGCGACATCAGCCGCTTCCCGACAGAACACCACTTCGCCAGCTACGTCGGCAGCGCGCCCTTGGACACCTCCAGCGGCAAACGGGTACGCCATCGGCTCAACACCGGGGGGACTTCACAGGTCCACAAGCCTGCCCGATCCGCGGGCCAGCGTAGGGGGCCATGATCACTCGCGCCAAAGCAGCTCCCGCCCAAAGTCGTTCCGCCGACCTCGCGCGCAAATCTGCCCTGTGCCACGGATCGCTCATGCCCATGGACGCATATTGAGTGCTGCCGTCGACCTCTGAGGTGGCAGCATGCCGTGTCATGGCAGACGACAGCACGAGTAGGTTTCAGGCAGGCCAGACGGGACTCATCGTCAGGTTCCCGGACGCCGAGCCAGCCGTCCGCGCATGGCGTGAACGATTCGATCCGTCAGCCCGAGCAGGGGTTCCAGCACATGTCACTGTGCTCTTCCCGTTCCTCGACGAGAGCCGAATAGATGCGCGTGTCTGCTCGACTCTCGCTGACATGCTCGGCAGGCACCATGCCTTTGACCTGCGGTGGGAGAGCTGTGGACGGTTCCCGGGGGTGCTGTATCTCGCTCCTGAGCCAGACACACAGTTGCGGCGGCTCACCGAGGTGATTGCTGACCGGTGGCCCGAGGCCCCTCCCTATGGCGGCAAGTTCACCGAGGTCGTGCCCCACTTGACGATCGCTGACGGTCAGGACGATGGTGTCCTGGATGAGATTGAAGCCGACCTTCTCGGCAAACTGCCCATCACGTCCCGGGCCTCGTCAGTCGACCTCATGGTGTATGACGGCGCGAAGTGGCAAAAGCGGGCGTCGTTCGCACTCCATGACTGAAAGGGCCGTGAGCTTGACCGGTCCGCCGCAGTAGGCAGCGGACCAACTGAGAAATCGACACCTACGAAGCGCGGTAGAGATCCGAGCTCGCCCGAAAAGCAGAGGGCCGGACGTGTCCCGCGTGCCCGCCGCATGCCCGATACGGCGGGATCTGCCGGGGACTCACGGGGAACACGGCGTCACAGACGCTCCCGTCCAGGTCAGAGACCTGCCAGGTCAGCCGCCGTCCACATACGCACTCTTCCAAACTAGCTACGCGGATACGATTCCCGTCGCCCGCTCCACACGGCAAGAGTCCAGCCCAGGAGCTATGAACTCCACTCTGAACCTTCGTCGTTGACTGGCAGTCAGTCAGACCGCGTGCGCCGACCGCATCAGCCCGTCAGGCCTCTTGTACCGAGCCCGCCAGCGCCCGGAGGGAAGCTTCCGCAAGCGGCTTCACATCACCCGTCAGCCGATGTCAGCGGCCGTACTGCCGGAGCGCAGTGATCGCGCGCCTGGTTATCTCGTCGGAGGTGCCGACAGCGTGGACCGTGACGAGGAGGTTATGCCCGGCGTTGTGCTCGGTGATCGGCTCCATCATCGCTGCGTGATTGCTGAACCGACCGCGGATGCTGTTCTCGTTGTCGTCCTCGCGTTGATAGAGCTCACCGCCGCAGACGTGACAGAGGTCGTCGAGGACGGGGCGATCCACATCAGGCTCGTAGCGGTGGGTCGGGTCGTTGCGGCAGAGGCGACGAGCCGCCTGGTGGCGGACGCGACGCTCGACTTCCTCCTCGGGAAGGTGCAGGTGCAACACGGCGTCGAGGGGCTTGCCGAGCTCGTGGAGGAGCTCGTCCAGAGCGAGCGCTTGGGCGGCGCTGCGCGGGTGTCCGTCGAGGAGGAAGTCCGCGGGGGCCGCCCGGTGCAGGCGGTCTCCGATGATCACGGTGAAGATCTCGTCCGGGAGCAGTCTGCCGGAGTTCATGATCTCGACGGCTCGGATCCCCAGCTCGGTCCCTTGCAAGAGGTGCGCGCGCATGAGGTCGCCGAAGTTGATGCCCGGCACAGCCAGGGCCCCAGCCAGCGAAGCGGCCGGCGCTTCCCGCCCGGACGCGGGTGGTTGGAAGAGGACGACGCGCACGGTTCATCACTCCTTAGCTTCACTCTGAATTCCCAAGCTCAGGTCTCGGATCCGGCCAACCCGTCGAACTCGACTTTCAGATCGGGCCAGTACTCGCGGCGGTACTGGTCGAGTTGGTAGGCGAGCATGGCGGCTCCGCGCGGCACGCTCTCCGAGAGGTGAGCCCAGCCGACGAACCGAAGGTGGCCAGGGATCTCGGCCAAGCCCGTCACAGCGTCCCAGAACGCATCCCAGTTGCGCCCGTTGAACGACGGGAAGCCCAGTTCACGCGCAAGCAACTCATGCAGCTGGCGTTCCTCTTCCTCCGACCCGACGTCAATCGTGATCACGTCCGACGTGCTCCCAGATGCAACAACACCGAGCCGTCCCTGGGCCGTGCGAGGTGAACCAACACGGCCGACCGGACCGAGATTCACTCGAACTGTCGTGGCGTCCTGGGCAGTCACCGGGTGCGGAGACTGCCCGAGTACACGTCCGTACGGTTCTGTGGTGCGCCGGAGTGGGTCTCGGTGAGCACCGCCCGTACTCCCTTGCCGTCCGCCACCAGGCCTTGGTAGTCGCCGAGGAAATAGCCCCCGGCGAACGGCGCCTGCAGCCAGTCGAAGACCCGCGAGATCCGTCGTCCGGTCCGGTGCTTCGGGTCGCCGTGCGGCAGTGTGGCCAGCTGATAGGTAGTGGGCAGGGTGGTGGTGTCGCCCGGCTTGAGGAAGCGCAGGTCGTAGTAGGTGAGCGCGACCGTGCCCCGCTCGTCGACCGCGATCGACGGTGAGAACGCCGGCACGCCTTCCGGGCTGATCAGCTCTGGGGTCCCCCAGGTGCGTCCGCCGTCGGTGGAGCGCACGAGCTGGACGGAGTCGAACCTGCCGCCGGAGAAGTCCGAGCCCTCGTAGGCCATGTACAGCGTGCCCGTCCTGGGGTCGACGGCCGGGCTGGGCAGGGTGGCCGCGGCGCGCAGCGGCTTGGTGGGGTCGTTCGGGTCGACCTCCGGTACGGAGGTGTCCCGGGCCACGGTGATCGGGGGGCTCCAGGTCTCTCCGGCGTCGGTCGAGGTAACCATCGCGTAGTGGGCTTCGACAACGGTGCTCAGGTCGTCGGAGTAGGTGATCCGGTCGAAGAAGTCGTACAGGGTGCCGGTGCGCCGGTCGACGACGATCAGATGGCCGATGGTCTGGGTGTTGGGCACGGTGCTGGTGTCGACGAACGGCCGAGCCTTGCTCCAGGTGCGGCCGCCGTCGCGCGTGAGGGAGATGTAGCCCGGACCGTCGAGGGAGCTCGGTCCGGGAGGGTCGTTGTCGAGACGGTCCCAGACCTGGTATGCGGTGCCCTTGCGGATCGGGTCGGCGGTGAGAGAGGGCTTGTCGTTGAAGAACGGCTGTTCGTCGACGTGTGTGGTGGTGAGGTTCCGCCAGGTGCGGCCGCCGTCGCGGGACGTGGCGGCCAGGAGGGCACTGCGTGTGCTCCTCGTGAAGTCGACGCCCTCTCCGCCAGCGTAGACGGTACCGTCCGGTCCGGTGCTCGCCCAGGGGTCGGAGGCCCGTTCGAAGTCCGCGCCGCCGGGGGCGCACAGGCTGAACGGCAGCGTGCTCCGGTGGAAGGTGCGGCCGTCCCTGGTCCAGCCGGCCGCCAGGCCGCGGGCGCCGCCGTCGTTCCAGCGGTCCTGCTGGAACACGGTAACCACGCGCTTCGGGTCGCGCGGATCGACGGAGAGGTACGGCTCGACCTCGGTGCCCGGGTAGACGACGCTGTCGGGGGACCTCGCGCCGATGGTGCAGTCGGCGTACGGGTCCCCCTGGGACACCTTGGTCAGTGGTGTGCTGTCGGGGTTCCGGTCTGCCGCGGCGGGAGTCGCGCCGGTGACCGTGACGAGCAGGAGCGCGGCGGTGGTGACGGCGGTCAGGGCCAGGAAGACGCGCATGCGGGATCTCCTCCGGGCCTGGCGGCCGGGGCACAGGACCGCCGTCATCCAGGCGGCCGGGGGCGCGGAGGTGTACCGGAACACGGGGGCGGGGCGACTCCGCTTGATCCTTTTCGGCGCTGCGGCCGGTGCCCTTGATGGGCCGAACGGCGGAGTCCTCCCCGGCATCGTCGGGGAGCACGGCGGAGCCGACCGGCGGTGTACCGTGCCGGTCGGCTCCGTGGTCGTGCTGTTGTGGCGTCTGGTAGACCCCGGAGAGTGCCGTGTGCCGTGAGCCGCATGGCGGTTGGGGCTGCCGCCCGGGTCGGCCTCGGCTCAGACTTCTACGGGACGACCAAGTGATCGACTGCGTGGACCCGTCGGGCATGGTGCAGACGGTGCCGTCGTAGGGGCGTGAGGTGATCTGTCCGCGGCGGACATGCACTCGTCTTGGGTGATGTTCGGAGACGAGGCGGCCTCGGAGCTGACAGCGCCGACAGCGCTGATGCCGGCAAGGGTTGCCGCGGCCAGGGCGAGACCCAGAAGAACTGATTGTGTCGGCCGGAGGGGACAGCCCACCCTCCGCGTGGGCAACTGTCCATTCCCTTGCCTACGTTGCAAGGACCATGGTGGTCGGCCGGTGTTGATACTCCCGGGCCAGTCGAGGGACGACACCGACGATCGGACCGCCGAGCTGGATGCGGGGCGACCTGCGTCTCGCCGAGTTTTGACCGGCCCGGCGAGCCCTTCGACAGTAGCCCGGCCTCGCCCTGTTCGCGCCAGGCTCGGCGCCGCCGCTCCACCGACCGCACGCTTACTCGCAGCGCTGCAGCGACATCTGCGTTCTTGTGCCCGGTCTCGAAGCGTTCCACGGCCTGAAGCCGCAATTGCTCCCGCTTGCTGCTCTCGGCGTCGGTCAACCCACACCCTGCGCGTATCTCACGCCCCAGGATTACTGGGTGCCAGCAGGCGACGTTCCCCGAATGGCACGATCGCCACCAGGCCAACGTCAGTTCACTTGGGCGAGCTCCCACAGGCGCACCGTAGTCCCGTCCTTCGAGATCGTGTACCACCTGCCGCCCCCAGCTGCGCGCGCAGGTCCCGAGACTGGGACGGGGTAGGAGATCTCGCCAAGCAGGTCCATTCCCTTTACATCGACCAGCCAGTGACGGACCGACCCATACTGACCATCGCATTCGGAGGTGCCGGCAACGATGGTGTCCTCGTCCACGAACGCCGCTTCGAAATCCCAGTAGACCCTGTCCTTGCCGGTGTTCTGCGGGTGCGCCGGCACGGCGTCCGAGGCGTCCAGTTCCCGCGTGACCTTCGAGCCGTGCTCCAGCGTACCCGAACTCGTGCGCGAACTCCGGCCAGATCAGGGTCAGACGGCCGCACGTGCTCGCCGAGGCGGACACCCACAGGCACGCGACCGCAGCGTGGGAGCTGACCATGTAGGCGACGAGCTTGGCCAGCCTGCGAGTCTGGCACACCACGCACAGCCTGCCGGCGGCCGAGAACGGGCTGCTGGCCGGTGCCCACAGGCAGGTGATCCCGCCGGTGAGGCGGGGCACGCTCTACCGGGTCGCCGCCCTGCACCGGGGTCCGCTGGATGCCGGGCAGCGCGCTTTGGCCGCCTCGTTCGCGCTGTCGCACCGGCTGCTGCTGGCGGGCTCGGGCCGGCGGGTGCGGGCAAGACGACCGCGATGCGGGTGGTGGCGCGGGCCGTGGACGCGGCGGGCGACCTCTGGTCCCGCTCGCCACGTCCTCCCCCGCGGCGAAAGTCCTCGGCGATGACCTTCAGCTGCGCTCGCACACGCCCGCTGTAGCGGTCGGCGTCACAATGACATGGCCTTTCGTCACTCATGTCAGCAGCAGGTGAGCACCATCCGTCAGTGCCAACCATCAGGTCACTGAGCATGCGCCACTGACACTCAGATGACGATGCCTAACAATGCCTAACTGACGCTCCCCCACAGATCATCAAGGACTCCGACCACGCCGGAATGGCGTGGTGACCACCATCATGCCGGCCGC
The DNA here is from genome assembly GCF_053598275.1 of Streptomyces sp. NPDC001156. Lineage (NCBI taxonomy): Bacteria > Bacillati > Actinomycetota > Actinomycetes > Kitasatosporales > Streptomycetaceae > Streptomyces > Streptomyces sp. NPDC001156. The sequence goes on from NZ_JBSFJX010000177.1 coordinate 11,911, forward strand.
GCCGTTGGGGAAGAACAGCCGATGTTGCGAGAGCCGGTGCCAGGTAGTTAACTTTTCAACTTCTTGCAGGGTGGGCTATGTCATGGACCACCACACCGCAGACACGGAATAACCCCGACCACCCCAACCCGGCCGGGCAGCGACTCTCCCCTCCATCGCCGAGGGCTCATCGCGGCAGGCCCAGGCGTGAAGGCGACCAGGCGTTATCGTCAAATGATCTTGAGTAGTGGATCATGGTTGGGTGATACGACGCCATGAACTGTCCGATGCCGAGTGGGAGTTCGTCCGGCCGCTGCTGCCCGCGTCCTTGCGGGGACGCAAGCGATTGGACGACCGAAGGGTGCGGGCCGGCGCCCCGACCACGACCCCACCACGACAGGTCACGGCATTGCGCAGTCCGCCTGCCGGGCAGCCCCTGAGCGCCTGCGCATCGTGCGGCGCATCGCGACGGCTTCACCCCTTCCTGAAAGTGGGCGGGGAAAGCTGCAATCTCACGGAAATGGTTTAGCATTCAACCAGTGCGGCGACTGCTGACCCGGCAGCGCCATTGCCTGCACCTGTGCTGTGCGGTGCAGCAGGCGCAATAAGGGAGGAGGATCCATGGCCAGACGTACGACTGTCGTGACGTTCCCCGGAGCCCACGGGCAGAGCCTCGCGGGCAGACTCGAGCAGCCGCCCGGGGACGTGAGAGCCTATGCGCTGTTCGCCCACTGCTTCACCTGCTCCAAGGACAGTGCGGCGACCGTGCGCATCGCCCGTGCCCTCGCCGAGCGCGGCGTGGCGGCTCTCCGCTTCGACTTCACCGGGCTGGGCGAATCCGGGGGCGAGTTCTCTCAGACCAACTTCACCTCCACCGTCGACGACCTGGTCAGCGCGGCCGACTACCTGCGCGGCAGCCACCAGGCCCCTGCCCTGCTCATCGGTCACTCACTCGGGGGTGCCGCTGCCATCGCCGCTGCCGAGCGCATCCCGGAGGTCCAAGCCGTCGCCACCATCGGCGCCCCGGCGGACCCGTGGCATGTGCAGCACCTGCTCGCCCCGATCCGTGACCGCATCGCCTCCGACGGGGAGGCCGAGCTCAGCCTGGGCGGCCGTACCTTCCTCATCCGCGAGCAGTTCCTCGAGGACCTCGCGGAGCAACCGCAGCAGCGCAGGATCCGCGAACTCGGCTGCCCGCTGCTGGTCATGCACTCACCCCAGGACGAGGTCGTCGGCATCGGGAACGCCAGCGACATTTACAAGCGGGCACTCCACCCCAAATCCTTCGTCTCGCTCGACGGCGCAGATCACATGCTCACCCGCCAGGACGACGCCGCGTACGCCGCCGGAATCCTCGCCCAATGGGCCTCCCGCTACCTCGACGCCACAAGGCAACCGGCGCGTTCGCTCGCGGGTGACGGCGGCCATGCCACCTCGGACGACGTCATGCGGCCTCCTTCGACCACAGCCGCCTGAGCCTTTCGGGGCAAGGAGCAAACAACCGCGCCCGGCACGGGCACTGCCCACCGGGCAGCCGAGCAGGTGCCCCTCCCCTTGAGCCCGGCACATCCGCTGACGGCGACAAGCACCTCCCAGACCCAGCACCTCACTGCACAACCCGAGACAAGGAGTCACATCATGACCACCACCGACCCTGCCGCGCTTGAGACGAATCGCAACCGGATCCGTGTGGAGCATCTGCGTCCCGCCGACCGGCGCCCGGCCTCCTCCGCGCGCGGCCTGCACCACACCGCCCTGCTGAGCAGCGATGTGCTGACAACCGTGCGGTTCTACCAGGACATCCTGGAGTTCCCGCTCACCGAGCTCATCGAGAACCGGGACTACCCCGGCTCCTCCCACTTCTTCTTCGACATCGGCAACGGCAACCTGCTGGCCTTCTTCGACTTCCCCGGGCTGGATCTCGGTCCGTATGCCGAGGTGCTCGGAGGCCTCCACCACGTCGCCATCTCGGTCGACCCCGAACGCTGGCGGCACCTGGTCGACAAGCTGAAGCAGAACGGCATCGACCACGTCATCCACAGCGAGGTCTCGGTCTACTTCCGCGACCCGGACGGAGCGCGGCTGGAGCTCATCGCCGACCCGCTCGGCGAGATGTACGGCCACCAGGTGCTCTGACCCCGGACGCCGGACGCCCTGCCCCCGGCGTCCGGCCCGTCCCGCACACTTCCCCTGCCCGAAGGACCGCCATGCCCGACACCACCGCAGCGATGAACCGACCTCACGTATGGCGGCCTGGAAGCTCCGTACCGCCCCTGCTGCTCCTCCACGGAACCGGCGACGACGAACACGGCCTGGTGCCGCTGGGTGAGGACCTCGCGCCGGGATCGGCGCTGCTCTCCCCGCGGGGCACCGTCCTGGAGGGCACCATGCCCCGGTTCTTCCGGCGGTTGCGGGAGGGCGTGTTCGACGAGGACGACCTGCGGGAACGAGCCGACCAGCTCGCCGACTTCATCAACACAGCCGGCAGCACCTACGGCCTGCAGCCGGGGTCCCTGGTCGCCGTCGGCTTCTCCAACGGCGCCAACATGGCGGCAGCACTCCTGCTCCTCCACCCCGAACTGCTCGCCGGCGCCGTCCTCATCGCCTCCGTGCCCCCACTGACCAAGCCACCCGCGGCCGACCTCACCGGCCGGCGGGTACTGATCTCCAACGGGCTGCAGGACCCGATGGCGCGCCCCGAACAAACCCAGCTCCTGGCCGCTCAACTGCGCGCCAGGGGCGCGGGCGTCGACCTGCTGACCCACGACGGAGGGCACCGGGTGGAACCCGCGCATCTCCCGGCCGCGCGAAAGTTCCTGCGCCCGGCCGACTGAGCCCCACCCGGGCCACCCGGCCCGGGTGGCCCGGCGGGTTCGGGCTACTGCCTGCTGAGCCACAGGTCGGGCCCGAACACCTCGTAGTGCACCGATGCCGGGGGCAGACCATTGCCGATCAGGTGACCGCGCACCGACTGCATGAAGGGCAGCGGGCCGCAGAGGTAGGCCGTCGTGCCCTGCGGCAGCGCGAAATCGCTGAGATCAGCCCGTCCGTCCGCGGCCTTCAGTGCCGGATGTGCGTCGGCGCCCGACTCGTACCACAGGTGCATCGATCCGCCCGCCAGGCGGTCGACCAGCTCGACGTGCTCGTAGCGGTGGGCATGCGTGGCCGGCGAGCGGTCGGCGTGCACGACGATGACCCGTCGCGTGGAGCCCGTATTCGCCAAGTGGTCCAGCATGGAGAGCATGGGCGTCACGCCGATGCCTGCGGAAGCCAACAGCAACGGTGTGTCGGCGTCGGGGAAGATCAGGTCTCCGAAGGGCAGCGAGACGTTAAGGACGTCACCGACCTGTGCGTGGGTGTGCAGCCAGGTCGACACCTCGCCTTCGGGTCGGATGCCGTCCAGGGACCGCTCCCGCTTGACGGTGATCCGCCAGTCCTTCTGACTGGGAGCAGCCGAGAGGCTGTACTGCCGGATCTGCCGTGCGCCGTCGGGGAGTTCGACCTGAACGCTGACGTACTGCCCGGGCCGGAAAGACGGTGCGCGGGTGTTGTCGGTCCGTCGCAGGACGAAGGAGGCCGCGTCCTCGGACACCTCCTCGCGCTCCACGATTTCCATCTGCCGCCACACGTCGCCGTCCGCGACCGATGCCTGGGCGTACAGGCGGGCCTCCATGGCGATCAGGGCATTGGCCATCAGCCAGTAGACCTCGTCCCAGGCGGCCGCGACCTCGGGGGTGACAGCGTCTCCCAGGACGTCGGGGATGGCTCCCAGCAGGTGTCGGGCGACGATCGTGTACTGGTCGGAGGTGATGCCGAGGGAGGCGTGTTTGTTGGCGATCCGGCCCAGGATGGCGTCGGGCCGCTCATCCGGCCGCTCCACCAGCAGGGAGGCGAACGCGGCGACCGCTCCCGCCAGCGCGTCGCGCTGGCTGCCGTTGGCCTGGTTCCCCCGGTTGAACAGGTCCCTCAGCAGCTCGGGATGGGCCTCGAAGAGCCGCTGATAGAACAGTTCGGAGATGGCGGAGATGTTGGCCCCCACCACCGGGGCGGTGGCACGGACCACGGGCAGCGCCTGAGTGGACAGCATGCGGACTCCTCATATCTGACACCTGCGCTCTTGCCGAGCGCATCGCGGGCACCACAAGCAACCCGGCACAGGGCCGGAGCGGCCTGGCGCACCGCACGAACGGATCACCGGAGCGGACCGGCGAACTCGACCGGAGCGCTGACCACACACTAACTAAAGTTGCATTTGAGATGCATATTAAGAAGGTGATGTCGGCCTGTGGAACCAGTCACACGGTGTGGCGGTGCCACCGAACCATTCCCCGCCGCCGATGAGTGCGCGTCCGCGTCGCCGAGCGGCCGGCAGCCCGCGGCGTCATCCACCGCCCAGGCCGGGACGTCCCCGGCGACCGCACGGCCGGTGACTCACGACCCGGCGACGACCCCTTTGGGACCCGGGGGGCGACGCACTGCCCCTGGGGACGTCACAGAGGAGGCTCACATCAACAACCACCGTCGCACGCATACGACGCGTCCCATGGACCGCTCGGTGCGGGTGCGTACCCAGGCGTCCCCACGGTGACTACGCATCGCGTTCGGTGCGATCGCCCTCCGACCGGGCACGGAAGCTGCCCGGGCTGTCGGCACGGCAGCAGGTGTGGACGCCGAAGCAGTCACGCTCCCCTGATGAGGGCTGCGGACATGCGGGCGCCGAGACCACCGTCGCGGTTCACGACTACGGCTCCTTCCCCTGCGGCATAGTCATCCCTTATACCCACATTCGCGCTGATCCTCTACCGGAGCCACATGGAGCGCCCTACAGTCTGAGACCTGCCCAAACGTTCGAGGAACGGCTGCGCCAAGAGGTCAGGGCCATCGGCCCGGGCCAACGCTCTGCGTCAGTTGCAGCAACTCGGCGACATCGAGCCATTACTTGCGTTTCACAAGTAATAGGCATATCTCCATGCTCGGGACCCCCGCTCCCGAGCGCAGGCATCTCTACATGGTCCCTTTTATCCGTATATCGCACGCAGCGCGAGCCGCTACGGCTCCCCGTAACCCCGTGCGAAACACGCATCGAGGAGTACACGCATGTCCAGCAACACTCTCGACTTCACCGGGCAGAAGGTCATCGTCATCGGCGGTACCAGCGGTATGGGGCTGGCTTCCGCC
>NZ_JBSFJX010000178.1:0-17044 GCF_053598275.1 Streptomyces sp. NPDC001156
CACGTATCCGCGGAGTGCTCCAGGCCCTCAGCGCACCGGCGTTTGAGATCCTTCGAGGCCAGCGACCCCAGATGCGCGCCGACCAGACGCAACACGTCGTCGTCGTCCGGCGTGAGGCCCTTGAGACGGGTGCGGATCGCCACGCCGGACGGGCCGACGGCCACGAAGGGGGCAGCGATCGTGCGCAGCGACTCACCACGCATCGATGCACCCCCCCTCCCCAACGCTTGATCGGCAACAGGAAGAACGGTACCGGCCGGCACTGACAGTGCCCGCCAAGCGTCGTGCGCGCTGCAACACCACGAACAAGTACATGCTCGTGCACACTCACACACACTCCTGCACATCCGAAACCGAACAGCTCCCAACCTCCACCCGCCGGCGGAGAGTCCGCCATCGGCGACGAGACCGGCATCATCGGCGCCGCCCACGGCTTCGGCGGCCACCTGTACGTCCTCGAAGACCGCTCCGGAAGCATGGGCGCCAACGACTGGGGCCGCACCGCCTGTCTCCTCGCCCTCAAAGCAGACGCGATCGTCGTCGAGTCGAACTACGGCGGCGACATGGCCAGACAGGTCCTCTCCCAGGCGTGGGAGCAGCTGCGCCGCGAAGGCACCACGAACGGCGCCCTCATGCCCCGCGTCCTCGAAGTCACCGCTCGGAAAGCGCCTGCGGGCCGAACCCATCGCCCAGCTGTGCGAGCAGGGCCTCGTCCACCACGTCGGCGCCCACGTTGCCCTGGAGGACCAGATGGTCACCTGGGTCGTCGGCATGGACTCCCCGGACCGCATAGACGCCGCCGTCCACGGAATGACCGAACTCGCCGACCCGGACCAGCTCGCCGCCGTCGCCGGACATATCCACGATGACCGCCTCGGCGGACGTCGATAATCCCCGGAAACGGCCCGATAAAGGGGAACGGCCCGCCAGCGCCCCTGCTGCCGCCCCTCGAGGCCCGGGAACCTCTGGCGCCCTGGGGCTCTCGACGCACGGTCACCGTCTGCAGCGGCCCAGGATGCCCTACGGCCTGACGCCTGCCTCGGGCTTCTCCTTCCGCCCACTGCGCAGCAGCCAAGTGGCGCCGCCGACGGCGAGGGCGACCGGCCACTCCAGAGCTCCCGCCACGGCCAGCGCTCCAAGTCCTCCGTAGAACGCCAGATCTTTGACGGGCGGAGTACCGGGCAGCCGTGCCGTCGCCGCTCGGGCCGTGCTCGTCATCTCCTCCATGCTGAGATACGGAATCGGCACCGAAGGATGCAGGGTGCGCATGTGCAGGTGCATACCGTGGCCGTTGCCCGCATGCGTCTCCTGTTGCGGGTACTCAGCTGCCTTGCCCATCACACTCCTCCTTCCGTCGAATGCGATGTGCCCTTCCATTGTCGCGCGCCTCTTGTGGCATATGCGGGTGGAAACGATTGCGCTGGAAACTCGGAAGGGAGCGGGAAGTCCGCGCATTCGCAGTGAGTCGATGTCTTCCATGGCCTGGGAACCGGAGTCCGGTCGGGCGGGAGAGCACGAGCAACTCACCGTGCAGGCGCCGATAGCCCCCAGCTTGGATTTCCCCTGGCCGGACGCAGTACCAGCGCTCGGATCGAGTGCACGGTGCGTGGTCGGCCTCCGCGGGGGCGCGACCACGCGCTGGTCAGGGAGTTCCCCGACCCGCGGCGTGAACGGGTCCGTACGACGCAGGCCGGGATGGGGAGCCGTCAACCGGGGTGATCGGCTCGCAGTCCCTCAAGGCGGATTCCGCCGCAGCCCATGGCCAGGACGACGCCACAGGCGCGTGCGGCGTCGGAAGCCAGGACCTTTGCCTGACCTGTACGACCGGGAAGGCACCGCGCGCGCGTGGCCGGCACAGGCTGAACAGCTGGGTCACGGGCGTCGCCGCAAAGCCGAGGGGCTGAGGTCTGCGATCTTCGGGTAGCCGTCGACCGCCATGAGGAGGTCAGCCTCCGCAAGGAGGGAACGCAGCACGTGGATGATGCCGTCCTCGCCGCCCAGTGCCAGACCGTAGACGTAGGGCCGCCCCACCGCTACCGCTCGCGCGCCCAGCGCCAGGGCTTTCACAACATGGTCCCCGGAGCGCACACCCGAATCGAAGATCACCGGAGTCTCGCCTGCGGCTTCGACGACATCCGGCAGCATGTCGAGCGAGGCAAGGCCGCCGTTGGCCTGGCGTCCACCGTGGTTCGAGCAGTAGATCGCATCGATCCCGCCGTCGATGGCCCGTTGGACGTCCTCGGGATGCATGATTCCCTTGAGGATCAGCGGCAGGTCGGTCATGGAACGGAACCAGGCGAGATCGTCCCACGTCAGGCGCGGGTCGCCAAAGGTCATTGCCCAGGATCTCACTGCGGCCTGGAGGTCCTCTTCCGGGGGCTTGGCCAACCGGGACCTGAAGACCGGGTCGCTGAAGTAGTTTTCAAGGGCCAGCCCTCGCAGCTGGGGGAAGTTCGAGCGGCTGAGGTCGCGAGGCCGCCACCCCGGGATCCAGGTGTCCAGCGTGACGATGATCCCCTTGAAACCCGCCTGCTCGGCCCGGTGCACCAGGCTCTCGGCAAGCTCCCGATCATTCGGGGTGTAGAGCTGGAAGAAGCCCGGAGTGTCACCCAACTGGGCAGCGACATCCTCCATCGGGTCGACCGTGAGAGTGGAGGCGATCATCGGCACGCCAGTCCTCGCCGAGGCTCGCGCCACGGCCAGGTCACCGTGGCCGTCTTGCGCGCACAGGCCGATCACACCCACGGGCGCCATCAACAGCGGGGACGGGAGGGGCAGCCCGCACAACTCGATGGACAGGTCGCGCTGGGCTCCGTCGACGAGCATCCTCGGGATCAGCCCCCAGTCGTCGAACGCCGAGACGTTGAGATCCTGAGTGCGCTCGTCGCCCGCCCCGCCGGCGATGTAGGAGAGGAGCCAGGGGTCCAACGCCTTGGAACCCCGCTCCTCCAACTCGGCGTAGGTCATCGGCATCTTCGGCATGATGCCGGAGAGCCCGTTGAGGTAGATATCGAACTGGTAGTCGCCAAAGTCCGACACGCGGTTTCCTGCCTCCTCCTGGTCGGTTCTGGCCCGGCGGGCCGGTCTCGCTCGGTCGGGAGCCTCAGCCGAACAGGTCCGGCGAGGAGGCGATGATCTGGTCCCACAGCGGACGGAACTGGAACCAGCCCGCGAGGGGCCCGCCGATCTGTGCGCGGACCTGCTCCGCGGTCTCCCGGTCGATCTCGTGCGGGGCGCCCGCGGCCATGGCCAGGAGCTGCGCCTGGCATGAGCGTTCCATCGTGATGAACCACCACGCGGCGGCGGCAACCGACTGACCGACGGTCAGCAGGCCGTGGTTCTTCAGGATCACGGCCTTCGCCGGACCGAGCGCCTCGCCGATGCGGCGTCCCTCGTCGGAGTCGCTCACGACTCCGCGGTAGTCGGCGTAGAGGCCCTGGTCCTCGAAGAAGGCGCAGGCGTCCTGGGTAAGTGGTGCCAGCGGGATCCCGAGCGCTGAGAACGCCTTGCCGTGGAGGGAGTGCGCGTGTGCGGCTGCGACGGCGTCGGGGCGGGCCTTGTGGACCTCGGCGTGGATGCAGAAGGCGGCACGGTTCACCGGGCGTTTGCCGTGCAGCAGGTTGCCTTCGTGGTCGACACGTACCAGGTCGGAGACCTTGATCTGATGGAAACTCATCCCGAACGGGTTGACCCAAAACGTGTCGGGGAACTCGGGGTCACGGGCAGTGATGTGCCCGGCGACCCCCTCGGAGAAGCCCAGCTTTCCGAAGACTCGGAAGGCGGCGGCGAGTTCCCGCTTGCGTACTTCGCGCTCCTCCTCGACCGAAAGCCCCGTAGGCGGGAGCGGGAGATCGAAGTCGTCGGGGATCGGGCCGATGTTGGCCCGGATCAGGTCGAGCATTTCGGGGGCGTGGTGCTGCGTGATCGTCATGGTCTTCGTTCCTCTCGATGTGTGGAGACGTGGTCAGGCCGTGAGCGCGGTGACGGGACCCGTGCGGACTTCAGCCGCTTCCTCCCGTGGCGAGGATCAGTGAGGCGACGCGTTGCGGCGCCTCCAGCGGGGGCCAGTGTCCGACGTCCGCAAGGGCATGGAGTGTCGCGTTCGGCATGCGTTCGGCGATCCGCTCGGCGATGTGGGCACCCGCGACGGGATCGCGCAGGCCCCAGATGAACGTCTTGGGCAGATCGCTGGTCTCCATGGCTTCCACCCAGCGGTCGCGGTGGGCAGTCCGGTCGGTGATGTAGTGGATCAGCCGGTGGGAGTTCAGGTGGCCGTCACCGTGGCTCATGCTCTTCCACATCTCGGCTGTGTCGGCGCTAGGGTCGTAGTGCTCGGCGAATGTCGGTGAGAGGGCGGTGGCCATGAGCTCGCCGGTCAGCGCGGCGCTGAGCCGGGGGCCGGTTTCCGGGTCGAGCAGCGCCGTCTGGGCCGCTTCCGGCCGGTGGAGTTCTGGGTAGACGCCGCCGTTCAGCAGCGTCAGGCTCGTGATCCGACTCCTCAATGACTCCTCGGCGCTGCGCGCGAGCAACTCTTGCGCCACGGTGGCCCCGTAGTCGTGCGCCACCAGATGCGTCGAGGCCACCGCCTCGTGCTGCCACAACGCGACCACCAGGTCGGCCTGCTCGTGGATCGAGTAGTCGTGATCGGCCGGCTTCTCGCTCGCGCCGAAACCGAGGAAGTCAGGCATGAGCAGGGTGTGGTGGGCGGCGAGAACGGGCACCACCTGGGCCCAGTCGTGAGACGAACTGGGGAACCCGTGGAGCAGGGTCATCACCGGGCCGCTGCCGATGCGGCGGACGAACACCTCGCGGGGGACTCCGGCGACGGTGAGCGGCACCAGATACCCTTCGGACCACCACTGCTCGATGCTGGTCGTCATCAGAGCCCTCCCAGCAGTGCGGGCAGGAACCGGCGTTCCAACTCGCCGTGCGGGAGAGCTGCCGGTTCCACCAGGCTCTGTGCGAGCCCGCCTTCCCGGACAGCGACGATGACACGCAGCAGCATGTCGAGATCCATCGCGGTCTCCTTGCTCGGTGTGGTCGCCAGGAGTGGTGCGATCAGCTCCGCCATTGCCGCCCGGATCGCTGCGTCATGGCGGGCGAGCGCTTCGGCCGCCTCGGGGTTGCGGATGGCGTGGAGAGTGAACTCGGTGGAGATGAGGAACCAGGCGCGCGTCTCCTCGTCCACGACGCTTGCCAGCTCGATGAACGTGGCAACCGGATGCTCGGAGAGCACGGCTTGGTCCACCGCCTCACCGAGCTGTTTGAGGACGATCTCGGAGCGTCGAGTGAACAGCGCAAGGAAGAGTTCGTCCTTGGAGCCGTAGTTCGAGTAGAACGCGCCGGTCGTGTAGCCGGCCCGTGCGCACAGCTCCGCGATCGAGACCCCGTGAAACCCGTCCTTGGCGAATGCCTGCTCGGCCGCGTTGAGCAGGCGCTCGTTCGTCTCCTGTCGTCTCTTGGTCACACGTTTTGTCATGCGTCCCACCTGTTCTCGTCATGACGATCGACGATGTCGGATAGAGGTTCTCATCGGATAGCAACCTCTATCCGATAGAGGAACCTATCGACTGAGAGCGGTGGACACAAGGCCTGCCACAGGAGAGTTCACGGCGCGGCAAGGCACTGCCACGTTGACTGGCCGGTGGGATGATCTTCTGGTTGGTCGTGCTGGAGGGGGCGCCCGTGGGGAGTGCGCCGCCGTCGTACAAGGGGCACCGGTACCCGGGCGAGGCCATCTCCCACTGTGTGTGGCTGTACTTCCGCTTCGAGGTCGAGGAACTGATGCTCGAGCGCGGGGTCGTCGTCTCGTACGAGACGGTCCGCCGCTGGTGCGCCACGTTCGGGCAGACCTACGCCGGCGCGCTGCGCCGCAGGCAGTCCCGGCCCGGCGACAAGTGCCACCCGGACGAGGCGTTCATCAAGATCAACGGAGCGCAGAAGTACTTGTGACGGGCCGCGGACGCCGACGGCAACGTCCTGGACGTCCTCGTACAGAACCGGCGGGATACCGCCGCGGCCAGGCGGTTCTTCCGCAGGCTGCTGAAGAAGATCCGCACGGTGCCCCGGGTGGTCGTCACCCACACGCCTCGCTCCTACGGCGCGGCCCACCGCGAGGTCATGCCCTCGGTCCAGGACATGCCGATGACGCCGGCGCCGACGACGGTGACGTTGTGGAACGCCTCCGCGTTCACAGTGCTCATGGTGTGCGATCCCTTTTGGTTAGTGCCCGTCTTGATTAGTGCGCGTCCCTGCGCGACGACGCATGAAGTGTTGAAAGCCGGTTCCGTGCGGGCGAGTTACGGCTGTTCCGTTGGGAGGTGTGGGCCCGCTACGGTCCCACACCTCCCAACGGTCACTGCGCCGACCTCTGCAGCCGCCCACTCGCGTCGATCACGGCGTCGCCGTGATCGTTCTCGATTTCGATCTCGAGAACGGTGCAGACCCGCCCGAAGGACCAGTAGAACCCGGTCACCTGCATGATCTCGAGGATCTCGCGTGGAGTGAGGCGCTCCTTGACGGCCGAGAAGATCTCGTCGGAGACGGTTGGGGCGGCGACGACCGCGGCCACGAAGCGAACGATTGCGCGGTCGTCGTCGGGGAGCTCCAGGGCGTCGAACTCCCTACGCTTGATCGCATCCCGCACGGCGTCCGACACGCCGAAGGATGCTGAGATCGGCACGTGCTGGATGAACTCGTACTCGCAGTCGGTTGCGCTGGCCGCGGTCAGAATGGTCAGTTCACGGTTTCGCGGGGAGAGCGCTAGCTGGGTGTACTGCGCCTGGCCCTGCCGGAGGAAGATCTCAATGGTGGCCTGTGAGTGCGACAGCATGTCGAATGCTGCGTGCTGCGGCAGCTGGTCGAGGAAGTCGCACAGCTCCTCGGAGAAGTCCTGCCGGTCGGGGTAGGGAAGACGAGACACAAAGGCTCCTTATAAGAATGCAACGGCGAACCGCTGTCTGCGGGGGAGCGGATAGGCCATTGCGCATATTCCGGGCCCGTGGCTGCCACATGCTGTGCCGCCGGGACAATGTCGAGAATCAGACCCCTTGGAAAGGTAGGCCATCCTCGCCGGGCTGCGGACACTGCTTACATCGTCAACTTAACCTTCGGCTGCGCCGACCCAGTGGTATCCGACTACATGTTCTTGTAGTTTTTATCCTTCCATGCGCGGTGTCGTAATCCAGGCAGTGTGCTACTGGGGCTGGAGGGGTTTATGGCTGTTCAGACTCGGAGGCGTGCACACTGCGACACGGCAAAGCAGGCCTTGCAATTGATGGGCGGAACCCGACCTGGCAGGAAAGGGAAAGATGTACGAGCGACCGTTCGGGAAATCGCTCAAAAGCCCGCTCAACCCGGTAGTGCATCGACCAAGCGAGCAGAATCTAACTACGGTGGGCGGGTGTAGATTCTCGCAAGGTCGTCGTATTGACTTCCACGCTACCGATAAGATTCAGAAAGATATTGAGGAGACGCTGGTAAACGACAGTTAGCACTACGAGCGGCGAGCGAATTGCTATAAAAAACTTGGGAGCCGAGACCGGACGGAAGTCGAGTCGTTGGCGCGTTGAATGGGTGGTCGCAGGCGCGTGGTGACACGTCACTACATCGGGCTCTCGCGGAGAGCCGCCGGTTCGAGCTGTGGCAGGCCATGAGTCAACGCGGTGAGGCGTTCGAGATCCAATTGGGGCTGCCTGAGTCCGAGGTGGGCGCGTTGGCCGACGCTGCCGAAGCAGCGGACGCCGAACCACCTTGCGGTGGTTCAAGTTCTGCCGGAAGTACGTGGTTGGGCGGTGGCGTACGTGCGCAGCCAAGACCCATGAGGGCGTGGCGTATGGTCTCGCGGCCGTGACCCTCGCCAAGGTCAAGTGTGGGGACAACACTCCCGAGGATGAGTCCTTTTGGGTGGCCTTCCGCTGGGGGACTCTGCCCGGGAAGTCCGGTTGCGCTGGCGTGCCGTTCTCCCGCCGGGGGTCCGCTTTGCGGAGGTGTCACTCAGAATTCGAACGCGTCTCAGTCGTCCCGTTCCGTCGTGGGACTGTTTTCGGCGTGCTGCCCATCCCACTGGGACGTTACGCGCGCGGCGGCGTCGCGGACCAGGATGCCGTACCGGTCCCGGAGTTCGTCGGAGAGCCGGTAGGTCGGCACAGAGACGCTGAGGGAAGCGGCCGGTGCTCCGGTCGGATCCAGGATCGCCGCAGCGACGGCACTCACATCGTCGCGCCACATCCCGGTGTTGATGGCGTAACCGCGCTTTCGGACCGCGGCGAGTGTGGCACGCAGCGTCTCGACACCCGTCACGGTCTGTGCGGTGTACTGGGTCATCGGTTGGCGGGTGATCGCATCTGCCGGCAGGTGGGCAAGGATCGCCAGCCCGGAGGCCGAGGCGTGGAGGGGAGCGCGACCGCCGAGCCAGGAGACGTTGCGGACGGCGTGCGTGCTGTCGATCTTGTCCAGCAGGATCACGCTGTCACCGTCCACGATCGTCAGGTGGATCGTCTCGCGGGTCTGCCGGGCGAGGTCCGCCATCGCCGGTGCTGCGGCCTCACGGAGTAGGCGCTCGTGGCGCAGCACGTGCCCGGCCAACTTCAGAGGTCTGGCCGTCAGTATCCACCGTGTGTGGCCGCTGCTGTCCAGCGGGCGGATCCATCCGACCTCGGCCAGCGTGGTCAGACTGCGCTGCACGGTGCTCTTGGGCAGGTCCAACTCCCGTGCCAGCGCGCCCACACCGACCGGCTGGGCCTCGGCGAGCGCTTCGAGCACGGAGAAGGTCGTGAAAACGCTGCGCACTCTGTTGACGCCTCCTGACTGTCCACCTACCTTTTGGACCGCATAGTAGCACAGCTGTTCCGCTATGCGGCACAAATTTTGGGTGCGAAATCCTCGGGAGATGCAATGACGGGTCCTCTCGGCGGCGTGCGGATTCTGGACGTCAGCCAAGTGATGGCTGGTGCCTACTGCGCGGCGCTGCTCGCCGACATGGGCGCTGATGTGATCAAAGTCGAACGTCCAGCCGGCGACGAACTGCGTGGCTGGGGACCCGACTCCCCCGGCGGCCAGTCGCCGGCATACATGGCGGTGAACCGGAACAAGCGCGGGATCGCCCTGGACTTGCGGGACGAACGGGGAGCCGCCACGCTGCGCAGGCTCAGCGAGAGAGTCGACATCCTCGTCGAGAACTTCAGGCCCGGCGCCATGGAGCGGCTCGGCTGCGACTATCCCAGCCTCGCCACACGGAACCCCGCACTGGTCTACTGCTCGATCTCGGGATTTGGCCAAGACGGCCCGCTGGCCGGCCGGGGCGGGTACGACCTCATCGCCCAGGGCATGTCCGGGATCATGAGTGTCACCGGGGAGCCCGGCGGCGAGCTGGTCAAGGCGGGCGTGCCAATCTGCGACCTCACCGCGGGGATCCTGGCCGCCAACGGTGTGCTCGCCGCCTATATCCACCGTCTGCGTACCGGCGAAGGACAGTACGTGGACACCTCACTACTGGAAGCCGGCATCTCCCTGATGGTGTGGGAGAGCGCCGTCCTGTTCGCCACCGGACACGTAGCCGGCCCGCTCGGCTCGCAGATGCGACTCGCCGCCCCCTACGAGGCGTTCCGGACTGCCGACGGCTGGCTGACCGTCGGCACACCCAATCAGCGGATGTGGGAACGTCTCGTGACCGCCCTGGAATGGCCGGGGCTGGGGGCGGACCCGCGGTTTGCCGATCCGATGTCCCGCATGACCAACCGCCCGTCGCTGACCGAGCAACTGCAGAAGAAGTTCCTGGACCACACCACCGAGCAGTGGATGGACATCCTCTTGCCGCACGGCATTCCCGCCGGACCCGTGTATGACATCGGGCAGGTCTATTCCGACCCCCAGGTCCGGGCCAGGCGGATGCTCGTTGAGGTCGAACACCCCACGGCGGGGCCGGTCAAGCACATCGGCGTGCCCGTCAAGTTCTCCCTCACTCCTGCCGTCATCGATCGTCCGGCCCCGCTGCTGGGCGAGCACACCACCAACGTGCTGACCGAAGCCGGCTTCAGCCCGTCCGAGGTCGAGGCCCTGCTTGCCGCGGGTGTGGCCAAGGAGGAGAAGTGAGTGCAGTCCGGCTGAAGCGCCACACCCCGCATGTCGTGGTGATCACACTGAGCAACCCGCCCGTCAACACCCTCTCCTGGGAAAGCCGGGCGCACCTGAAGAAGGCCATCGACCGGCTGGAGGAAGACCCAGAGATTCGTGCGGTCGTCCTCACCGGAGCCGGAGGTGTGTTCACCGCCGGCGCAGATCTGGTCCAGGACCAGCGGATGAACCGGACCGAACTGCCCGACTTCGTGGCGGACTTCGAGCGGATCGTCGACGGCCTGGAGAGGTTCCGTGCTCCCGTGATCGCCGCGGTCAACGGGCCGGCCATCGGCGGCGGATTCGAGCTGGCCCTTGCTTGCGACATCCGCGTCGCCTCAAGCGAGGCGTCCTTCGTCGCGGCTGGGGTCAACGTGGGCCTCATGGCGAACTTCTGGCGCCTGACGAGGATCGTGGGACTCGGACCGGCCAAGGAGATCCTCCTCACGGGCGAACGCTACGGAGCCGAACGGGCCGCGGCCTGGGGACTGGTCACCGATGTCTGCGCACCCGAGTCGCTCATGGACGTAGCGCTGGCGAAGGCGGAGCGGATCGCGACTCGCGCCCCCCTGTCGGTCGAGGCCACCAAGCGCTGCGCGAACGACGCCCTGGAGATGAGCCGGGACGAGGCGCACCGGCGCCAAGTCGACGAACTGGCCGAGTTGTTCGCGAAGGACGACCACAAGGAAGCACTGCGTGCCTTCTTCACCAGGTCGGTCGGCGAATACCACCGGCACTGATCCCAAGGAGTGACATTGCACAGCTCTGTCTTGACCACCGTGATATTGCCGATCGCCTTGGCGGTCATCATGCTCGGCCTGGGACTCTCCCTCACGTTCGCTGACTTCGCCCGCGTGATCAGGGCGCCGCGCGCCGTGGGCACGGCACTGGCCTGCCAACTGGTACTGATGCCCGCGCTTTGCCTGGCGCTGCTTGCGCTGACCGGACCCGACCCCGACACGGCCGTCGGGATGCTGCTCCTGGCCGCATCGCCCGGCGGAACGCTCGCGGCCATCTACAGCCACCTCGCCCGCGGCGACATCGCGTTGAACATCACCCTCACCGCGGTCAACTCGCTGATCTCCGTTGTCACGCTGCCGCTCGTCATGTGGGGCGTGACCAACCACTACGTCGGCCACGCCCACAACATCGGACTGCAACCACAAGGCGTCGTCACCCTGATCGCCACCGTCCTGCTGCCGGTGGCCTTCGGGATGGCGCTGCGGCGCTTCCGCCCAAACCTTGCGCAGGCTCTCAGCCGCGCCGTACGGATCGTCGCGCTCATCGTATTGGTAGTGGTGATCGTCGGTGCGATCCTGCAGAACGCCCACCAGCTGGGCCAATCCCTCGGCTCCGTCCTTCCGCTCACGGCGGCGTTCAGCGTCCTGAACCTGGTCATCGGCTACTGGGTACCACGCCTCGCCCGCGTCGAACGGCCCCAGTCCGTCGCCTCGTCGATGGAGATCGGCATCCACAACGGCGCCCTCGCCGTCACTATCGCCCTCAGCCCCGCGTTGCTGAATATGCCGGCCGCCGCAGTGGCACCCGCCATCTACAGCCTCGTCACCTTCCTCACCGCGGCGATGGCAGCCCTCCTGCTCGCCCGGCGGACCCGCCCACTCCCCGTAATGCAATCGGTGACCAGCACCTGACGGCCGCCTGAGGGCCGTGGAGGTGTGGTCATGCCACCCCCACGGCCCGCTGCCCCAACAGGGCGAACATTTCCGAGGTGCCAGCAGGCGGGAGACCGGCCTGGCCCAGGGTGAGGTGGCCAGTGATCCGACCCTGTCCTGTGGCGTCCTCGGAGATGCTTAGGCCGGTGAACTGGGCTCCTGGCTGGGGGATGTGGACGTGGATGTTTTCAGCCGGGCTCTGCTGGAGGAAGTCCGTCACCTGAACGGCGAGCTGGAAGGCACCGGCCTGGGAGATCGGGATGCTCAGTCCTCCCTGATCGTCGGACACATAGCTGTAGGGCACGGAGCCGGTTTGCGCCTCAGACAGGCTGACGACGGTATTCGGGGCCGAGACCCAGCCGTCGCCGACCTTGCGCTCCACCACACCGGTCACTGTGGCCGAGCCGCCGGCGGGGACGTTGACGTCCGGTGGAGAGGTCAGCCGGATCCGTGTGGACTCGGACGCGGGATAGTCCGGATGAGGGAGGTACGCATACGCAGGCGTGTGGGTCCAGCTTTCCTCCCGGCCGGGCTCGTATTCGCCGGTGGTCTGGATCGCACCGTCGGCGTCGAGCGAGATCATGAAGGTGCCGTCGGCAGCCGTCGTCGCCCTCCGCGAGTAGCCGCCGCTGTTGTTGTAGACGGACACGGTGGCGCCTGAGAAGGGGCTGACCTGGCCTGTGCCCGGGTCGGTCAGAGTGAGGGCTCCGTGGACGGTGACGACCCGGTGGTCGAAGTCGAAGTTCGGCGGGACGGTCTGCGTGTATTCGCTGAAGTGGACGATCTGCTGGTACTCCACTGTCCCGGCATTGGGCAGCGTGACGTAGGAGGCGTGGTCGTCGTGTACGTCCAGCGCAACCCGGTAGGCGCCGAAGGCGGGCAGTACGACAGGGGTGGGCGACCGCCATACGTGCGCGTCCAGATACTCGAAGTCGGTCACAGTGAGCACCGGTGCTGCATCCGCGGGCGCGTTCAGCGGATAGAAGCGGGCGGTGACCGATGTGACTGTTGCGCCGTCGCAGGATGACCAGGCGGTGATGTTGAAGTGGGCGTGGTCATCGCTGTAGTCGAAGGGGTTGGCGGTTGCCCAGGGCAGACCGGCAACCCGCTTGGTGACTGTCAGCGGCCCCTGTCCGTCAGGCGGAGCGGGGTCGTCACTGGGTGTCGATGCTCCTGCGGAATCAACCACCGCCGTGTCGGCACCGGCCGCGGGCGGAGGGCTGGGCACCGAGATGTCGGCGAGGGCCTGGCTCGGCAAGGCCAGCGTGCCGAGGAAGGCAGCCGCGACGGACGTGGGGATATACAGGCGTGATCTCACGTGGAGGTCCCCCCGGACAGTGAATCGGTGATCTGTCATGCGTAGATCGGCGGGGGATCTTACCTACCGCCCGCCGCGGACTGAACGGTGGGCGGTCTTGAAACCCGTTGTGGCCCGGCGACTTGGGTTCAAATAGGACACCCATCGTGCATTTGCGGCCTCTGGCCAGCCCAGTTGGTCAGAGGCCGCCATCGTGTCCAGGCCCTGTGACTGTCTGGTGTTCCCTGTGATGTCCCGATCGACCCGGCACGGCTGGGATGAATGGTGGCTTGAGGTCCTTGTACCAGTCGGCAAGCAACCCGGTTGTGTGCCGTCGAGGGCGACGCCGTGGGGGACGCCGACGAAGCCGACGTTGCCGCCGGGACGGGTGGAGTTCAGGGCCTGCTGCATCGACTGCTCGTTATCCACACACTCCAGCACGCGGTCGGCACCGATCCCGCCGGTCATCTCCTTGATACGGGCCACGCCCACTTCGCCGCGCTCAACGACGATGTCGGTGGCACCGAACTCGCGGGGTTCTAAGATGCGGTGGTTGCGGTGCGGTAGAACTCGGTTGCGGTGACGGTGGCGGGGACGCCGAGTTCGGCGGCGACTTCGGTGATCGCGGTGGCGCCGACGGCGAGGTCGGCTTGGCCGTCGGTGGTGAAGTACGGTGCGATGAATGTGTCGTAGTGGGTTCGGGCTTCGTGTGCGGTGTGTCCGCCGAGGAACGTCTGCATGTGCCGCACCGTGGTGTCGGGGTCGTTGCGGATCACCTGCAGGGCGCGCCGGTGTGCTCGTAGGACGGCCTGGACTGCGGGGTCGTCCGGGTGGATGTAGGTGGGGTCGACGGCCACGCCTACGGTGGGGATCTGGAAGTGGTCGCCGACCCAGGCCAGCACCTGCCAGCCATGCTCGGCGGCTACCGCCTCGGGTGCCATGGTGCTGCCGACCAGGGCGGCGTCGATCTCGCCGTCGCGTAGTCGGCGTAGGTCCATGCCGTAGTCGCCGGGCGGGCGGACGATGGTGTGGAGGTCGCGGTCCGGGTCGAGGCCTGCCTTGCGCAGCACGATCCGGGTGAAGCACCCGGGTGCGGTGTGGGGGGCGTGCACCGCCAGCCGTCGGCCGGCCAGATCGGCCAGGGAGGTCAGGCCGGGGCGGGCGAGGAACCAGAACAGCGGGCGGTGGGTGTTGACATTAAGTGCGACCCAAGGGGTGCTGTCGGTCAGTCGGGACAGCAATGCCCGACCGAGCCCGATGGTGGCGCTGTGGCGCAGCCGTTCCTCGTCCCAGGTGCAGCCGTCGCGCAGCGCGACGTGGACGCCCTCGTCGGCGTAGTAGTCCTGCTGGTCGGCTATGTAGGCGGCCAGTTCTTCGTGCAGGCCTCGTCCGACGTAGGCGAGATCGATGGTGTGCATGAACCTTGTTCCTTGTTCGTGTCACCGGCGCGTCCCCGCGTGTGTCGCGGCCGCTGCGGTTTGTGGTGCTGAGGGTCAATGCGGCGCGGTTCTCGGCCGGACCGGGACGGTATGGCCCCGTGTGTGAGGGGACAGTGACGCGTCAGTACATGGACATTCCGCCGTTGACCGCGGCGGTGGTGCCGGTCATGAAGGCGTTGTCCTCGCCGGCGTAGAAGGCGACGGCTTGAGCGACGTCGGCCGGGTGTGCCAGGCGGCCCAGGGGGGTGGCGGCCACCTGCCGCTGCTTGTGCACATCGTCGAACACATCCGCCATGCGGGCCATGCGGGTGTCCTCCACCGGGCCGGGTGCGACGATGTTGACCGTGATGCCCCATGGGCCCAGTTCCTGGGCGAGGTATCGGGCGAACTGTTCCAGTGCGGCCTTGGACGTGCCCAGTGCGATCATGTTCTCCCGGGGCCGGCGGCTGAGGCCGGTACTGATATAGATGATGCGTCCCCAGCCCTGTTCGGTCATGGCGGGCAGGACGGCTTTGGTGACCGCGTACGCCGCATGCATCTCGGCGTCGAGCTTGCCCCCCAGTTCTTCCCAGGTCATGTCCTGGAACGACTTGATCGCATACGGGATGAGCGCGTTGTGCACGAGCACGTCGATGCCGCCCCATGCCGCCTGGACCTGCTCGACCATGCTCTCGACCGCCGCCACCTCGCGCACATCGGCCTGTACGGCCATGGCTTGGCCGCCTGCGGCCTCGATGTCGGCCACGACCTCCTCGGCTGCCGTGCTGTTGCGGAGGTAGTTGACCACCACGCGTGCCCCTCGCGCGGCAAGGAGACACGCGGTCGCCGCACCGATTCCGCTGCTGGCCCCTGTCACCAATGCCACCCTGCCGGTTGTCACAGTCATGGGCCTACCTCCTCCTCATCATCACGGGCCGTCGGATGGACCGCCCCGAGTTGGTCGTCGTCGGTGCCGGGGTGTGCTGGGCGGACCGCCCCATAGAGCACGGTGTCGACGGTCGCCCGCAGCAGATCGGCCCCAGTCCAGTTCAGTTCGTGCGGCAACTGCGAGGTGAGCAGCCGTTCCAGCGCGCCGCGGGTGATTTCGCTGAGCAGTTGGGGCGGGGTCAGTAGCAGTCCCTGCCGGTGTCCGTCCCGGAACAGCTCGTCGAGCCGCCGGTAGACCACCGCGTCCGTGCGCTGCTCCACGTGCTGGCGCAGCATCGCATCGCCACCTCGCCCGGTTGCGAGCTGAGCCGCGCCGATCCGCCGGAGCTCGCTGCCCGCTGCGATCAGGAACCGTTGGACCCGCACATCGAACGGTTGCCCTTGTGCGTCCTCGGCGGCCGTCACCAGCGTGCGCTCCACTGCCGCGAACTGCCGATCCAGCACCGCGGTCAGCAGGCTGCGCTTGTCCGGGAAATGACGGTAGATCGTCTTCTTGCTCATCCCGAGCTCACGAGCAAGATCGTCCATGCTCACCCGCGCGAAGCCCGGCGCGAGGAACAGTCGGCCGGCCGCCTCCACGATCACATCGGCGCGCTGCCCGTTACGCTCGGAAACCATCGAAACTGATCCAGTTTCCATAGTCTCCAGCGTGGCTGCCTGCCTCCGTGCTGTCAAGACACTCCTTCCCGGGCGCCCGTGATCTTGGCTGGTGCACGGGAAGAGGACGTGCACGGCGTGGACGCGTGGCCTGTCCACCCGCGGGCCGGAGCAGATCGCACGGGCGCGCCGACGAGGGGGATCGACTCCATCCGTGTGTCCTGCTGCGGCTGCTGGCCGGGCCGGCTCCTGGGTCGGCGCACACCTCAACGATCACTCGTGCCGGTGCTTCCGCCCTACCCCGGCGACCCCGCAGCGCCGGTCCGGTCAAGCCGCACACGCCGGACCCAGGTTGTGTGCAGAGCCGGCTCCGTAACCATCGCGGACCGTTTGGGCCTAAACCCTTAGCTGACCGGTAGGAAGCCGGCTTCGAAGATCGGCTCGAGCACGAGCTTCGCCGCCGTCATCACCACCCGGTCCGCCACGGTAGGGATCGACAGCGGCCGGAACTCCCCCGGCCGCCCCGGCTTGGGAATCATGACCCCCCACAGCAGTGACGGCCGAACGCAGCGCCCGCAACTGCTGCGACAGATCGCGGAGGAACTCCTCCACCCCGGCGGCGGCCACGGCATCCACGGTGAGCCCGTCCACGCCGGGCGCGCCCCGGTTCCCACACACACCGGCCCAGGCCCGCCACAAGATGGTCCAAGGCCGGCAGGCGCCCGCCGTGGCTGCCGCGCCGGAGCCGCATCTGGCAGTTCTGGGTACGTCCCGGCTTTGTCAGGGCCGCTCGCGCCCCCCGGCATCACCCGGATCAGGCTCATCAATTTGCTTAGAGTTCCTCAGTGATCGTACGGTGATCGCATGGAACTTCTTCGACTCTCAAAGGCCGCCAAACGTCTCGGTGTTCACCCCGTGACGCTTCGTCTGTGGGCTGACTCGGGGAAGATTCCGGTGACTTGGGTCGGGCGTGAGCGCCGGTTCTCCTCGATCGATGT
>NZ_JBSFJX010000179.1:0-16895 GCF_053598275.1 Streptomyces sp. NPDC001156
CCCCCTCTTCGACGGATACTGGGCCCGGCGTTATGAGTGCGGGGCGGCTGCCCACCTCTGCCTCGCGGTTGACCTGCCGGTGCCGGTCGACGCACAGCCGCATCGTCACCGTCGTCAGCCAGGCGCCGAGCCGCTCGCCGTCGAGGTCCGGACGCTCCGCGGCCCGCAGTATCGCCTCGTGAACGGCGTCCTCGGCATCCTTCTGGTTCATGGATCGCCGCCGGGCCACCTTGAGCAGCTGCTCGCGATGGCTCCACATGCGCTGCCAACGCTCGTCGGCGGCCGCCGTGTCCGCAGGCATGTCCGTCGCCATGAGAGAGGCCCTGTCGTCCGCTGTAGAGGGGCAGCGGTGCCGTGGCCAGGTTCCGGCGAGGGGATCAAGGAGCCGAGGTGTCCTGGTCGCCCGGGGCGGGAGGGGACAGTGATGCCGAAGTGGTGCTACGGGGGATTAGTTCGATTAAAGGTAGGTAAGAGTGGATAGTCTCTATTGTCTTGAATGATTCAAGTATCTAGAGTGGATCGAGACAAGCCGAACGGCCCATGTGGCCGGGGCCGGACGCCGCCGAGATCACGACCTCGCGACTTTGAGCGGCTTCGAAACCGGCGCCTGGAGGTCGTCGGACTCGTAACTCACCCGGAAGAGAAACGATGGCCAAGTTTCGAGTCGGCTCGGGTCTTGTGCGTCAGGGCACCCATCGGGCCGGGACAGCAGGCAAGGATCGAGATGCACCCGAGCCCATGGATCGAGCCGCAGCGCGCTTGCGCGAGGCGCAGCTTCGGGTGACCACGCAGCGCATGGCGGTACTCACCGCCATCGAGGAATTGGGCGGTCACCCCGACGCCGAGGCCGTCCGGGGCCGGGCACAAGACGCCACAGGTGGGCTGTCCCTGCAGGCCACCTACAACGTCTTGCGCGTTCTCACGGAGGTCGGCCTGGTTCGCTGTACACAGATCACCGGCCAGCAGGCCCGGTACGAGGCCGAGCGGCACAACAATCATCACCACTTCGTGTGTCGGCTCTGTGGCGACATCATCGACGTGGATTGCGTGATCGGCGAGGCCCCGTGTCTTGTGGCCGAGCTGCCCGAGTCCTATCGGGTGGACGAGGCTGCGGTGACCTATTGGGGTGCGTGCCCGCGCTGCGCCGCCCGCTGAGCACGGCTAATCGTTTCGCGGCACGGCGCCCGTTCGGCCTCGCGACGCTCAATTTCAGAGTTTGCCCCTGCGTAGAGGACCATCATCGTGGTTGTCCGCACCCATTCAGAAGTGAAGAACTTGGCGAGCGACACTGGCACGGATATGTTCCGCACTGCCGAGAAGCTCGCCGAGGCCGCAGTGCCCGAGCTGGGCGACATCGTCACCGTGGAGCTGCTGGAGCTGACCCTGCGTGGCGAAGCGCCCCCACCCGGTGCCCTTTGCGGAAGCACGCCGTTTCGGCGCGCCGCCTTCCGGTCTCTGCAGGGAGCCAGTGGGGTCCGACCCGCCTATGCGGTCGGTGACGTGAGCCAGATCCCGCCGACGAGCCCCTACCGACAGACTCTTGCCCATCTGCGCCCGCGCCTCATCCGCGAGCTGAACGACGACAGCCCATGGTCACGCCCGCAATTCGGCGCGCGCACGCGTGATGCGGGAGGCACGGGTGCACTCCCTCATGGTGGTGCCCCTTGTAGTGCGAGGCGTTGTTCTCGGCCTGGTTGCCTTGTATCGCCGGGCCGACTCGGCTCCCTACGACGCGGGCGACCTTCAAGCAGCCGGCAGGTTCGCGGAACATGCCGCGTCGTGTATCGACTTCGTCCGCCGCCGCATCCAAGAGCGGGCCCGCGCCCGGCTCCTGCAACGGGCCCTGCTTCCTGAGGTGCTTCCATCCCTCAGCGCACTTGAGGCTGCCCGCAGTCACGTTCCGGTAGAAGGCTCCGGCGGCGAGTGGTTCGACATCATCCCTCTGTCCGGCGCGCGGGTGGCTCTGGTGGTGGGCGTAACAGAAGGGGAGGGCGCCGACATTGCGCTGGGCATGAGCCAGTTGAGAGCCATGATCCTCGCGCTCGCCCTGCAGGACTTGGCGCCCGACGAAATACTCTCGTGCCTGGACGAGGTGGCGAGCCGCCTGGACCGAGAACACGAGGCTCCATGCCGGCACCCCTTCGGCCTGAAGTACGTTGGTTCCAGCTGCGTGTGTGTGGTCTACGACCCTGTCACCGAGCGCTGTTCCCTGTCCCGGGCGGGCGATGCTCACCTCGTGGTCGTCCACTCGGACGGCACCGTGAACTCCCCCCTCCTGGCCTCCCATCCACCGCTGGGCGCCGGTGGCCAGCCCTTCGAGGCCACCGAGATCGACATACACTCGGGCAGCATCCTGCTCTTGAACAGCGGCGGTGATGACGCCCCGCTTCCCGATGCACAGGCGACGGCAGAACGTCTCTACGAGGTGTTGAGCCGATCCGGACCAGATACACAGGAGATCCTTGAGGGTGTCCGTTGCGGCGTGTCTCCCGGACGCGAGCCGGCTGTGCTGGTGACCCGCACCCGGGCGTTCGACGCCGAGAACGTAGCGACCCGGAGCCTGCCACCTGACGCCGCCGCTGTCGCCGCCGCCCGCAGGTGGACCAGTCGGCAGTTGGCGAGATGGATGCTCAACGAACTCGCTTACACCACCGCCTTGGTCGTCAGCGAACTCGTGACCAACGCCGTTCGCTACTCCACGAGGCCGGTGGAACTCCGCCTGATCAATGACGACCGCACACTCATCTGCGAGGTCTCCGATACCAGCAGCGCGGCTCCCCGCCTGCGGAAGGCGGGGCTCAGCGATGAGAGCGGCCGCGGCCTGTCCATCGTGACGCAGCTCACACAGCATCAGGGGACTCGCTACACCGCTTCCGGCAAGACCGTCTGGACTGAACAAGACCTTCCGACATGAGCCCCCATCCCGAAAGCCGCCACCCTTCAAGAGCCCTTTGGCCGCCGGTCGTCGCGGGCGTCGAAGTCGAGCCCACCGCACCAGGTCCGGCGGCAACTGCCCAGGCCAACCCTGAGCAGTCCGACCTGTACTCGCTCCGCGAACACGCGCGTGTACGTGCCATTCCCATCGAAGGAGCCTAGACATGAGTGTGCAGGTCAAGGATCCCACGGCACCCCAGAGGATCGCCCTTCGGCCGTTGCGGCAGCGGATCAGCCCCAACCGGCACCTCCGGCGGATTCGGCAAGTGGGCCAGCCGTTCGAGTGGATCCGCCTTGCGCCACTGCTGGTGATCGCGCTGGCCGTGGTGGCGGATGTCCTCACGCCCCACCTGCAGTTCAACCGGTTGTTGGGGGCAGCGCCGGCGTTGGCCGCCGCCATGTGGCCATTGGCCGGCACGCTGGCCATCGGACTGCTGGCCTTCGTCGCCGCCATCGGGCTCGCGGCCACCTACAACCACGACTTGGGCGACACACCCAGCCTGTTCACGATGCTGGCGATCACGGCCATCACCCTGGCCGCCGCCTACGCCAGCCGGGTACGCCAGCACCGGGAGCGTACCCTCGCCGATGTCCGCACCGTAGCGGATACCGCGCAGCAGGTGCTACTACGTCCGCTACCGCCCCACCTCGGGCACGTCGACATCGAACTCCTCTACCAGGCCGCCGCCCCGCACGCCCGGATCGGCGGCGACTTCTACGAAGCGCGCCAGACCCAGCACGGGGTGCGGCTGATCATCGGTGACGTGCGCGGCAAGGGACTCCCCGCCGTCGAGGCCGCCTCCGTGGTGCTCAGTTCGTTCCGGGTGAACGTGCGCGACGCACCCGATCTGGCGGACCTGGCAGCCCGGCTGGAGACCAGCATGAACGAATACTGCGAGGACCTTGCCAGTGACGACGCGATGGAGCGCTTCGTCACCACCTTGCTGGTCGAGATCCCCGCTGGGCAGCCCATCGCGCGCCTGGTCACCTGCGGGCACCCTCCTCCGCTGCTGCTGCACGACGGAGAAGTACGCGAGGTGGAACCCAGCGCGCCGTCACCGCCCGTCAACATGGCCGCCCTGCTCGGCGCCCCCTACCAGGTCGACACCGTCCCCTTCACCGTCGGCGATCGACTGCTGCTCTACACCGACGGCGTCAGCGAGAGTCGCGACCTCACCGGGACCTTCTACCCCCTCAACCAGCGCATCCGCCGATGGTCCTTGGCCACGCCCCGCCAGCTCCTCACCCACCTCCACCATGACTTGCGCGCCTACGTCTCAGGCGCCCTCGACGACGACCTCACGGCCCTGGTTACCCATCGTGTCGCACCGGGCGGCTGAGGGCAGAGGGCTGCGAGGACGGTGGCGAACGCCCCCTGGAGCAACGCTCCTTGGAGCAGCAGTCAGCCTTCGGTGTCAGGCCAGTAGCGTCCCTGGCGTTGCTGGGAAGACGCTGCTCCAGCGGCGGCGCGGTATCAGCGACGACGGTGCGGCCAGCCAGAACCGGTCGGCGGGCTGGTAGCGGATCGGATGGGTGAGTTGCCGTCGCATTACTGCGTTCTCGTGCCGTAGCACCAGCAGTTCGGCATCCTTGGCTGTCTCTCGGCGTAGCAGTACCGCCGGCACGGACACCAGCGCACGGGTGGCCCGGTACAGCAGCGAGGTCATCACCCGTACAGCATCCCAGCCACTGCCCAGGTCTCGGCACGCAGGCCCCCACGTGCAGCGGTGACTTTGCGAGCCCCACAGGGTCAGGCGGCCGCGGCCTCCGCTGCGTCCTCCGCCTCGCCCACCGGCTCCAATATCTCCCGAATGCGGCGCAGCCCCTCGTGGTTGACCGAGTACCAGGCCCAGGTGCCGCGCTGGTCGCGGTTCACAAGCCTGGCCTCGCTCATGACCTTGAGGTGGTGGCTGATGGTCGGCTGGCGCAGGCCGAGGCATTCAGTGAGGTCGTAGACACATGCCTCGCCATTCGGGGCTCGTTCGATGAGCCGCAGCAGTTGGAGCCGGGTCGGGTCGGCGATGGCCTTCAGCATGACAGCCAGCCGCTCGGCTTCGTCGCGGTCGATCAGCAGACAGGACAGGGACGGAGTGCACGTTCCTGGCTGGTCCGTCACCGCTTCCACCGCCCCGCCATACGCAGAACTGGCCATCCAGTCACCATAAGCGGTGCCTCCTTGTTCCCCCACTGTTCGAACGCCCTGGTACCGACTTGTTCATTTGGCATTCACCTCTGCACGCGCCTGTCCAATACATAGACACACACCTATGCTGCGAGGCAGGGAGAGTTGTCCGCGCCACCGGAAGAGGTGCCCATGGACCAGCCACGCCGCCACCACCCGGCCGCCCCCGCCCTGCGTGACACCGGACCGGTTCTGGAACGCATCGCCCGCAGCCTGGCCGCTCGCCACGGCCGAGCCTTTTCCCGCGAAACCGTTGCTGCCTACGTCGACGAGTGCGCCGAACTCCTTCAGCACGGCGCTCGCAGCACCCGCTACCTGCCGGTCCTGGTCGAGCGGTTCGCCGACCAGCGGCTGGGCGAGCTGGCCAAGGCGTCGGGCCTGCGCCCCAAGCCGGTCCCGCAGGTGCTGTTCATCTGCACGGAGAACGCCGGCCGCTCCCAGCTCGCTGCGGCTCTGCTGCGTCACCGAGCCGGGGATGCGGTCGAGGTCCGTACCGCCGGGTCCCACCCGGGCAGCGAGATCGCCCCGATCGTACGGAAGTTGCTCGCCGAGCAGGATCTCGGCACGGGCGACGAGTTTCCCAAGCCCGTCACCTCCGAGGTCGTCGCGGCTGCGGATGTGGTCGTCACCTTGGGATGCGGCGACGCCTGCGCCGTGTTGCCAGGTCGGCGCTACCTGGCCTGGGACCTGCCGGACCTGTCCGGCCTCGACATCGAGAGCGCACGCTCGGTGCGAGACGCACTGGCCGGGCGCGTTGACGCGCTGGCCCACGAACTGCTCGGCAGACCGGTTTCGGGCCGTCACGCCGACTCCGATTTGCACTGATGGGCTGGCTGGTTGAGCGGGAAGTGCAGACTGTGTTCAAGTTGGACGGTGAGCGCATGGTTGAGCACAGGCGTTGACTCGCTGATCGCTCGCCAAGGGAGTAGGGGCCATCGCTGTTCGCATGATCGGCGCATTGAGCCTGGCTGCAGCCCCTCCCTTGCTGTCCTTGCCCACGGCGAGAGGTTGGCGTACTCGACCAGGCTCTACGCCTTCGCCGTCATGGAGGTCGGCACCCGCACCGTGCACATCCATCCTCGGCGTGACCGCCCACCCAACAGCGGCCTGGGCCACCCAACTCGCCCGAAACCTCCTGGCCGATCTCGGCGATCGGGTCTCCGGCTTCCGTTACCTGCTGCGCGACCGGGACAGCCGTTACACCCAGGCCTTCGACGCCGTGTTCACCAGCGAGAACATCGAGATTCTCAAGACCGCTCCGCATGCGCCGACGATGAACGCCCACGTCGAGCGGTTCATCCGCAGCGTCCGCGCCGAGTGCACCGACCGGATCCTGATCTACACCGAGCAACACGGCCGACGCGTCCTCGCCGAGTACGCGGCGCACCACAACACAGGAAGGCCACACCGGGCACTGGATCTCCGTGTGCCTTCCGACGACCCGAACGTCATACCGTTCCCGGCCCGGCACATCCAGCGCCACGACATCGGCGGACTGATTCACGAGTACCGCGACACCGCCTGATAAGGATCCCGGCTGCGCAGGCGAACGCCCAGCTCACAAGGTGTACGGCACTATTGGCGCCCCACAGGAGTTTTCGCGGGCCAGCCGCAGTACCAGGAGCCGGATGGAGCGTACGGTCCGTGGCCTTCCGGGGCGCCTGGGCCGGGAGCGGGCAGCGTGTGGCGGCGCGCGGCCAGATCGTGGTGCCAGCGCAGTACCGGGTCTGGGCGCACGAGCGGCCGCACCCGACGAAGCGCTTTTGCGAACGCGTTCGTCACGGTCAGGTAGGCCAGTCGAAGCAGCACGACCTGCCATCATCGAGGGTGATCGCCAGCCGTGCGCGAGCACCGATTCGAGGGTCTGTGCTCGAGAACCCGCACCGCGCGCACCGACTCCTGGACGGATGAGGTTTTCGGCAGACGCAGGGCGGAAAACCGATCGGCACCCGCAAGCAGAAGAACCTTGCGCCCGCTGCCGGACCACGACACGGGACGACGTGTCCCCTCCAGGGATGCCGTGTCCGTGGCGACCTGGGTGGCGTTGGCTTTTCACCGTGTCCAGCCGTGACCGCCGCTGTTATGGGACAGGGCCAGGACGGCGGTGGTCACGATGAGGTACTGGGTGAGGCGGCCTTGGGTGAACAAGGCCGCCAGTGCCCAGGCGACAGCCGCGTACCAGGGCATCGTCCAAGGTGCCGTGAGGATCCAGGCGAAAGCGAGCGCGAACGGTACGGCGACGACGGTGGGAGTGTCCGCCGGGACCCGGCGGCGGAGCGCCCAGGCCAGCGCGAGCATCAGGATGGGCCACAGGACACTGGTGGTGGTTGCGGCCGCACGAGGGCCCAGGAACGCGGTACCCAACCGATCGAACACTGCCCACAACGAGGGTGTAGATACCAGATGCGATGCGGCAGAGAGCGGGGCGAGGGCGTGCAGGCCGTACACGCCGTAGAGGATGGCCAGCGCCAGCGTGGCCGCGCATGTCTGTCGGGCAGCCTGTCGCCACGCGCCTGAACGCAGCAAGGGCCATGCCAGTCCGACGCCGAGCAGGGCGGCACTGATCTTGACACCACAAGCCAGGCCGACCAGTACTCCGACGACCAGGTCGTGGTGCCATCGGGTAGCCCTGCGGGCGAAGTGGATCGCACCGACGGTTAGGCAGGCGACGATGGTGTCCTGATGCCCACCCGCGACCAGCACGCCGATCAGGAGCGGGTTGGCGATCCACAGTAGGCCGGCCCGGACCGGATCGTCGGCGGTGCGGAGCAGCAGGTAGCCGGTGCCCAAGAAAACGGCTGCGTTCGCGAGCATCAGCACCCATATCGTCAACCACGGCCGATCACCGCCGACGAACGCCGCGACGGCCTGCCACCACGTTGCGACAGGCCCGTACACAGAGGGGGTGTTCTGCCACCCCACGCTCACCAGCCGTGCGTAGGCCCCTCCCAGTTGGGCGGGGGTCGTTGAGTACGGATCACCGCCGAGCGCGGCGATGCGGCCGTATGCGGCGTAACTGGCCATGTCGGAGGAGCCGACCGGCGTGAGATCGGCGACGACGAGCACGGCGAGTGCACCAGCGCGGAACAGGAGCCGCGGGTTGGGACTCCAGCCCTGCCTGTGGGCGTTGAGCATGCAGAGCGTTCCGAGACAGGACAGCGCGATGGCGGCATAAGTGACCGCCGCGGAGACGGTGCCGGGCATGGCAGGCAATCGAAGCCAGGTGATCGGTGCCCTGAGCGTGTTGTGGTTGGGTGCGCTCGCACCGACCAGCCCGAACAGCGCGATACCTGCCGCGGACATCCATACGGCTGCGCGTGGCCGAGGCTGCGCAATGACCAGCAGTGCCAGCGAGGGAGCTGTCCGGATCCGAGCCGCAGAACGCAGAGCCCGTCCATCGTTGTCGGTCCTCACGGTCACTCTCTGAGTCGCTGTCGGGTCTTGTGCGTCCGACGTCGAGTGCAGTCGAAGGGGCCGCAGACGCAAAGTTACGCGGACCACCGAGGTCCGTACTCGGCCGGGTCTTGGAGCCTGGCAGTGGTGCGCGGATGAATCAAGCCCGGACTCCAGCAACGTCACCGGCTTCGCTTCCGTCACGCTCTCCGGCGTCACCATGAGCGGCAAGCCTCGGGGCTCGTGGCCGCTGTGGACGGGGAACGTCGTCGACATGAGCGGGTCCAGGATGACACAGTCTTCGCCCTCCCCAACGGCGGCCGTAGGTTCACCGCCGCCGGTGCTGGGAACGGGGGCTACTTCGGCTTGCTCCTCCGCGGGCGCGGTGCTCGTCGGCTCGTCATTGAGCTGCCGGGTGACCGGGGTGCGGAAGCCGTTCGTGGAATTGCAGATGGCGTCGGGCTTGCCTGGCTGTCACTCTTTGCCGCCGATGACCGAGCGTTCCGTCCAGCCGTGGGTCTGGCGCACCGAGGATGCCTCACGGAGCTGCCGGAGTTCATGCGTCAGTCCGCTCCCTGCGAACGGCCTACTTGCACAATGGCTTCCAAGGTCGCCTGCCCGGTCGTGTGGGCGGAGTCGTCCTTGCGCCACCACGACCGTATCGTCAGTGGTCAACTCTGCGGGTGCCGATAAATCATCCGACCTGGTCAAGCGGTACGTCGGTACTCATGAAGGGTTCCGCTGAGTCGGTCTTGTCGGCGGACCTCCAGGTACCTGATCTGTGCTGGCACGCGCGCCCCGTCCCACGACGGACGTCCTCAAATGGAGAGCAAAAAAATCATGAGCACGGTGTCGATCCGGCTTGTGCGCCGTTCGTCGGAGTGGTGAGAGGCTCATCGGGAGCCCACCTACGAGAGGAATCGTCGTCATGTCTCAGTACCTGGTGCTCATCTACGAGGACGAGGCCCAGTACGCGAACGCGACCCCTGAGGTTTTCCAGGAGGTCATGGACGCGCACAACAAGTTTGGTGCGGACAACAAGGACGCCCTCGTGGGCGGTCAGGCCCTCCAGCCGACCACGACCGCCACGGTGCTGCGTACCGACGGCAAAGGTGGCCACATCGTCACGGACGGCCCGTACGCCGAGACGAAGGAGGCGCTCGGCGGCTACTACCTCATCGAGGCCGCCGACCTGGACGCCGCGCTGGCAATCGCCAAGCAGGTGCCCGCGAAATTCGGCTGCGTCGAGGTGCGGCCGATCATGACGTTCAGCTAGGAGCACCATGCCTATCGCCGCGGAGCGGATCCGTGAGGCGATCGCCGACGCGCACCGCCGCGAGTGGGGTTTCGTCCTCGCCGCGACGGTGCGCGTCGCACGCGACATCGACCTCGCCGAGGAGTGCGTGCAGGATGCCTACACACGCGCATTGACCGCGTGGGCCGAGAGCGGGATCCCCGCACGGCCGGGTGCATGGCTGACCACGGCGGCCCGCAACCGGGCGACTGACGTGATCCGCCGCGAAGCGACCCTGCGGCGTGTGATGCCGCTGCTGGCGGACGAAGAAGCAAGGCTCGGGCCCGGCGACGGCGAGGACATCACCGACGAACGACTTCGGCTGATCTTCACGTGCTGCCACCCAGCGCTGGCACCGGAGGCGCAGGTCGCGCTGACGCTGCGGCTGCTGTGCGGACTCACCACGGCCGAGGTGGCCCGCGCCTTCCTGGTCAGCGAAACGACGATGGCCGCCCGGATCACCCGCGCGAAGAAGAAGATCACCGCCGCGCGGATCCCCTACCGGGTTCCCGACTCCGAGGATCTGCCCGCACGGGTTGAGAGTGTGCTGACCGTCGTGAACCTGGTCTTCACCACCGGGCACACGGCGCCCAGCGGCAGCGAGCTGGTGCGCGGCGACCTCGTTGCGCGCGCCACCGACCTGGCGCGGATGCTCAGGAAGCTCCTTCCGGGAGACGCGGGCGTCGCAGGGCTGCTGGCTCTGATCCTGCTGACCGACGCGCGGCGAGCGGCGCGGGTCCGCCCGGACGGCCGGCTGGTGCTGTTGGCTGACCAGGACCGCTCGCTGTGGGACCAGGCCCTCATCGCGGAGGGACGCGCGCTGGTGCGCGAGGCGTTGCGGCGCCGACCGCCCACCCGCTTCGCACTGATGGCCGCGATCGCGGCCGTCCACGACGAAGCACCGAGCTGGGAGGCGACAGACTGGCGCGAGATCCTCGGCCTCTACGACGTGTTGCTCCGGCATTGGCCCTCCCCGATCGCCGCGCTGAACCGGGCGGTCGCGGTCGGATTCGCAGACGGCCCTGCGGCAGGATTGGCGGCCTTGGACTCCTTGGTGCTGGAGCCACAGCTGGCGTCGTACGGGTATGTGGGTGCGGCCCGGGCGGATCTACTGCGCCGGCTTGGACGCGAGGAAGAGGCCCGGTCGTCCTACGAGGAGGCGCTGCTGTTCAGTGAGAACCAGGTGGAGCGAGAATTCCTGATCTCACGGATCGAGGAACTCGGCACTACCAGGCCCGGCTCCTGACCTTCAGATTCAAGCACCCGTCGTCGCTTCGCTCCTCCGAGCGGGCGCGGGCGACCGGCGGCGCCCGCGCTCATGTGTCGGCACCGCCGGCCGCTCGCTCCCACCCAAGAGGAAGGCACACAGTGCGTCATTGCCAGAACACGTCGTGGCTGGGGCGGTCGGCAGCCGGCGGCCCCTGGCACAGGGACCCTGCATCCCGGCCAGGCTCGGATGCTGTCGTCCAGCCTGCCGACCACTGCTGACTCCAGCGGCACGCTTGACTGCGCTCTCGGGGAGCACCTGTCCTTCATCGATGACCTGCTTGCCCGACCCTTCCCCGCGGAGAGCAACCGGGACAACGCCGCCTATTCCGGCCCCAGTCACCATCTGCTCGTCCTCCGGGCCAGCCAGGACTTCTGGGACGACTGATGGTGAAGCCTCGCGGGTCGCCGACACAGATCTACAAGCACACCTTGATGCGCTGATCACTCCACTCACCTCTCGCTGGGGGGAGCCTGAAACGGTCGACCTCTGGCAGTACTTGAGGGCGGGCCAGGTTCGAGGGCCTATCGGTGCCTGAGCCGATCGACTCCCTCTGCCAGCCGGCCGGAAGCTTGCAGGTCTGGCAGCGGCCAGAGACCGACCGTCGGATCGGGCTCACGATCGGCCAGGGTGACAAGGAGCCGCCGCTCGAACGGCTTGCTGCCGTAGGCCGAGCCACGGCTCTTCGCCCGCCCGTGGCTGGCAAGCCCTGAAAGCACAGGCACCGAGGCGGTAGCAAGACGCAATAGATTGAGACGCGTGCCCCCTGCATGCCCGATCCGACGGCGAGTGGCAGGAACGGGACGCCCCATCGGCCGGGGCCGTCGCTGGGCCGTCCGACGCGAACCAGCGTTGACAGAGGATGACAGCCGACCACCGTGTCAGCGCCGGTCAGGAAGGCGCTGGGAGGAAGGTCCTCGAGGTGGCAAACGGGCTGCATCACTTCCAGAAGAACTGATCAGTGCCTGTGGGCAGTTCGCTCGGTCACTGCGCTACGGCCGTGTCGGACTGCCCGCTGCCGTTCTCGATGAGAGACGTGCGTGCGGCCTGGAGCAGTTCTTCGGATAGCGGGTTGCCCCGGGCGGCGCGGGCGAGGACGAGGGCACCGACCATGGTGCAGAGCTGGACCATGCCGTCGTCTTCGCCGCTGGCCAGCCGAGCGGCGCGGTTCCGTACCCCGTTGATGTAGACCTGCTGGGAGCGGGCGGCCTGGTCGGGGTCGCGCGCCAGGTCGGCGGCGAATCCGGAGACGGGGCAGCCGTCCCCGGCGTGATCGCGGTGCCAGATCGAGAGGTAGTCCTCGATCAGCGTCCGGCGGGCGGCCTCGTGCTCCCCGGCGTGCTCCTCGAGCGACACCGGCGAGTGCGCCGCCGAATCCTCGAAAGCGTGGGCGATGGCCTTGTCGACCAGGTCCTCCTTGGAGGCGAACTGCTTGTAGAACGCGCCATGGGTGAGCCCGACGGCCTTCATCAGGTCGGCGATGCTCACCGCGGTGCCTTTCTCGCGGAACATCCGGGAGGCGGTGGCCACGACGTGCTGCCGGTTTTCCTGTGCCTGCGCCTTGGATACGCGGCCCACGGAATCACTCTCCTCAGATGGCTGTCGCTTGTCATCTATCCTAACCTGTGTTTAGTGTGATTGCGACATCTATTTAGGCCACCGGAATCACCCCGCAGGTCAAGCAAGGCCTCGCGCTGCCTCCCACCGTTTGAGGCCGGCGGCCTCCGCCCCGCAATCGCAGAACCACCGACAGCACTGGAGACCCCCTGTGGCATCACCACCCACCCCGACCGACTCCTCGACGCCCGCGGGGTCCACGCCACCCGTGCCGCCCGCCCAGCGAAGGGTTTCCGAGGCGGTCCACCGCCGGCGCTGGGCCATCCTGACCGTGCTCTGTTTCAGCCTCCTGGTGGTGATGCTGGACAACTCGATCCTCAACGTGGCGACGAAGACGATCGCCCAGCCCGCTCCCACCGGACTCGGCTCCACCCAGAGCCAGCTGGAGTGGGCGATCAACTCCTACACGCTGGTCTTCGCCGGACTGCTCTTCACCGCGGGTCTGCTCGGTGACCGGCTCGGCCGCAAGAAGGTGCTGCTCTTCGGCATGCTGGTGTTCGGCGCGGGATCGGCGCTGTCCGCGGTGTCGGCCTCCTCCGGGCAGCTCATCGCCTTCCGCGCTGTGATGGGCTTCGGCGGCGCCTTCATCCTGCCCGCCACCCTCGCGATCATCATGAACGTCTTCGAGCGCGAGGAGCAGCCCAAGGCCATCGGAATCTGGACCAGTGTGGTCGGTTTCGCCATCGCCCTCGGCCCCATCACCGGCGGCATCCTGCTGCAGCACTTCTGGTGGGGCTCGGTCTTCCTGGTCAACGTGCCCATCGTGGTCGCCGCGGCGGTCGCGATGGTGGCGATCGTCCCCGACTCGAAGAATCCCAAGCCCGGCAAGCTCGACCCGGTCGGCGTCGTGCTCTCGATCCTGGCCCTGGTCTCGCTGATCTACGGCATCATCAAGGGCGGCCAGGAGGGTGACTTCACTGTGGCCCAGTCCTGGGGCCCGATCGTTGCCGGCCTGGCGCTCCTCGGGGTCTTCGTCGTCTACCAGCGCGGCAGCGACCATCCGGTCCTCGACATCACCTGGTTCCGCAACCGGCGGTTCTCCGCGTCCGTCGCCGCCATCGGCCTGGTCTTCTTCGCCCTCACGGGCGTCACGTTCTTCAGCGTCTTCTACAACCAGAGCGTGCGCGGTTACAGCGTCCTGCAGTCCGGTCTGCTCGTGCTGCCGCTGGCCGCCTCCCAGATGTTCTTCGCCCCGCGGGCCCGGCTGGTCGTCGACCGCTTCGGTGCCCGAGCCGTGTGCGCCAGCGGCCTCGTCCTGACCGCCGTGGCCTTCGCCGGCTTCCTGCTGCTCGGCCAGGACACCCCCATCTGGGTGCTGGAAGTGCTGTTCTTCCTGATGGGTACGGGGATGGCGCATGTGATGCCGCCCGCCACCGTCATGATCATGTCGTCGCTGCCACGGGAGAAGGCCGGCTCCGGATCCGCGATCAACAACACATTCCGGCAGGTCGGCGGGGCCTTGGGGGTCGCCGTGCTGGGGGCGTTGCTGTCCACCACCTACCGCAGCGGCATCGACGGCCACCTGGGCGTACTGCCCGCCTCCGACCGGCACGCCGCAGGTGAATCCGTCGAGGCGACCCTGTCCGTCGCCGAGAAGCTGGGACCGGCCGGCAGGGTGCTGGTGCAGCCCGCGCACGACGCCTTCATCCATGCCATGCACATCACCGCAATAGGGTCGGCCGCCGTAGCCCTGGTCGGCGCGGTCGTCGTGCTTCTCTTCCTGCCGCGCGTGGGCGCCGCCGTGGCCGCCGGCGGTGATAAGCCCGAACGCCAGAGCGTAGGGGCCCAAAGGTGATCACGAATCATCCCCGCCAAACACCGGAGGCGACCGCCCGCCGGGGACGCCCCGCAGGGCCGCCGCCGACACCGCCGTAATCGAGAGCGTGCTGCAGCGCGGCATCGACACCGGGGAGATCCGCGGCGACGTCGATCTGGAGCTGTCCGATCTGATCGTGGGGCCGATGCTGTCGCACGTGATGCTGCGGGCGGGCTCCTCGCTGGAGGAGGGGCTGTCCGGCGGATGGTCGAAACGGTGCTCGAAGGAGTGCGCCCGCGCAGGTGACGCATGTGCTGACTTCGGTGCCGCCGACCTCCTCCGCCCGTCAATCGCAGCCCCCCGACAGCACTGGCGACCCCGGTGAAATCGCCACCCGGATCAGCGGTGGCATCGCCGGGCCAACGCCTTGCTGCCAGCTCCGCTGACGCTCTGATCACACCTCAACTCAGTTATTCCATGACCCCGAAGGAGATCGACTGATGGTTGCCAGCAACCTTGTTCTTATCCCCGGCGCCGGCGGCGTGGGCCGTACGGCCTTCGAGCACTTGCGAGCTCAGGATGTGCCGGTGCGTTTCATGGTCCGTCGCGAGGACGAGCGTGCGGCTGAGCTGCGGGCGCTCGGCGCGGAGGTCGTCATCGGTGACCTGACCCGGCCCGAGACGGTTGCGGCCGCGCTCCAAGGCGTGGCGCGGATGTACTTCGCCATGCGCGTGTCGCCGGACCACCTGCTGGCGGCGACCGTGGTGGCCTCCGTTGCAAAGGAGTACGGGAAGCTGGAGGCCCTGGTCGACCTGTCGCAGATGACGGTGTCGGAGATGACCGCCACCAGCACCGAGGAGTCGCACCAGCAGCGGCTGCACTGGCTGGCGGAGGAGGTGCTGAACTGGTCCGGGCTGCCCGTGGTGCACATCCGGCCGACGGCGTTCCTGGACACTCCGCTGTTCACCACGATGGCGGCGCGGTCGATTCAGGAGAACGGCACGATCGCGCTGCCGTTCGGCACCGGACGCACCTCGCCGGTCGCCGTGGACGACGTCGCCCGGGTCGTCGCCACTGTGCTCCGCGATCCGACTCCGCACATCGGGCAGGTCTACGAGCTGACCGGGCCGCGCTCGGTCGACATGACGGAGCTGGCCGCGGAATTCTCGCGGGCGCTGGGACGACCGGTGTCCTACGTGGACGTGCCGCCGGAGAGGTGGGAGGCACAGCTCCCGAATCTGGGGATGCCGCCGCACCTTGAACAGCACGTCGCCACCATGGCTCAGCTCCACCGGGACAACCGTTACAACCGCACCGCCGACGGTGTGGAGCGCGTGACGGGCATCCCCGCCCAGTCGATTGAGGCGTTCGTGACCGCCCGAAAGGACTTCTACCTGGGCTAAACCGCCCCGGTCAGGGCCGGCCCCAGGGCGACTTCTCTCGCGGGGCCGGCCGGGCCCCAACCCTGACGAGCTCTCAGGGCCTGGCGCAGCGCGACGTCGACGTCGCGGTTGTTGCGGAAGATCGGTGCAGATCCCACGTGAGCAGGGCAATCGCCTCCGACGCGCTCGGTCACCGGCCGACGCCGGGTCCCCGTGGGCCGTGCAGTGGCAGCGTACGTCGTCCTTTCGACCGCGTCCCACCCTGGGGGTGCGGACTTCCGGCGGTACGGCCGGAAGCGTGCCGGCGTGCGAGTGAACCCGCAGTGTCCGCTTGTGTCACAATCTCAGCCCATATCTTCGGCACAACGAGGAACTGGACGTCCCGCACTCGTCCTTGCAATCCCTACGCCGTGTGAACCCGACGGCCATTCAAGAAGCCGCCGGTGCAGGGAGCC
The DNA here is from genome assembly GCF_053598275.1 of Streptomyces sp. NPDC001156. Classification (NCBI taxonomy): domain Bacteria; kingdom Bacillati; phylum Actinomycetota; class Actinomycetes; order Kitasatosporales; family Streptomycetaceae; genus Streptomyces; species Streptomyces sp. NPDC001156. The sequence continues at coordinate 16,281 of NZ_JBSFJX010000179.1, forward strand.
ATTTGCCAAAAATAAGTCGGCTGACGAGGTGTCGGAAAAGCACGATGGCCCGCTGGCCCAGGCGCGGCGTGGCCCCTGCCAGGCGTCAGTTACTGCCTGCGGGCGGCCGCCCAGGCCAAGGCGTAGCCGAAGCTGTTGAGGGCGCAGTGCAGGGCCATGGGCGGGATCAGGCTGCTGGACCGGCGGCGCAGTTCGCACAAGAGCACGCCGGCGATGCCCGTTCCGACGACGGCGGCCGCGACGGACCGGATGACGCCGGCCGTCCCGGCACCGAAGACGGCTTCGGCCGCGGTGTTGGCCTTGGTGAGCCCCCGCGACGGCGGCACATGCCAGAAACCGAAGAGAGTGGACGAGACCGCCGTGGCCCATACGGGGCCACGAAGTCGGGTGATCAGGGCCCACAGGACGCCACGGAAACCCACCTCCTCCAGCAGCACCGTGCCGAACGGCACGCGCACCAGAACCCGGAACAACTGCTTCGCGGCAGAAAGACCGGCGGCGCGCTTGTCCGTGAAGGCCGCGTGGGTCAGCGGCAGGTGCCACGCGAGGAGGTAGACGGCGAGGACGGCCCCGGCCAGGACGAGGCCGCAGTCCAGGCCACGCTGCATCGAGGCT
>NZ_JBSFJX010000180.1:0-16743 GCF_053598275.1 Streptomyces sp. NPDC001156
TCGAACAGCCCATCCCCACCACGCATACCGAAATCATCCCGCACGAATGATCACGAACCACAGGCGGGTTGCCCGTTACTGAGACACGCTCCTAGGTCAGGATTAGCCATCGGCGGCCGTCGATGAGCTCTCGTGCCGCATCGAGGTGGCCGGCGTGGCATGCAGTTTCGGTGATGACGTGCAGCAGGACGTCGCGCAGGGTGTGCAGATGCGGTTCGCCGAACAGGTCATGGGGCCACCAGGCCAGAACGGCGTCGGCAGGGGTGGTGGTGATGACGGCGTCGGCGAGTTCTGCCTCCTGCCGGTATCCGTCGAGCACGGCGGCGGCCGGCACCTGCGGTGCCACGTTCCAGGCTTCGTCGCCGCTTGTCAGGCCGTGGATGATCTTTTCGTCCCCGGCGACGACCGCGCGGAACCAGAAACGCTCGACGTCCATCGCGAGGTGCTGGACCAGTCCCAGGCAGTGCCATCCGGATGGCAGCACGGGCCGTCGCAGAGCCTCCGCGTCGAGCCCGTCGAGGATGCCGAGAACGTGGCGGCGCTGCGCGTCCAGGGCCCTCAGAAGCCCCCTGACTTCACTGTCCGGAGCCATTTCGCTCATATTTTCGGTCACGGCCGTCCAGGATTCCTCAATTCATGGGGCCGCGCAGGGAGTTCTCTGACACCCGGGACGCATAGAGGCCCGCGGAACGGGCGGATGCGAGCAGCCCGCAACCAAACACCCGCCGCTCCAGGGCACGTTGCCGCGCGCTCGAGCAAACACAGCCGCGGGTGCGCTGTGGCGGGAATCCGAGAAGTCGCCTTCCGGCGTTGGAAGGCTCCGGCCGCGTCATAGTCGGCTCCGTACAGCAGCTCGTCCACGTCCTTGCTGGCCCCAAGGCCGGACGCGAATCCCCCGCCTTCAGGCGGGGAGCCTTCAAAGCAGCGCATGCTGATCAGTGCCGAGGGGCACTGAAGCAGGATCATCTTGCGGAGTGGTTCGAACCCAGCACGTCCGTGGAGCCGCCTTTTGATCTTCTTGATGCGGTTCACGGACCCTTCGGTGCCGTCGGCACTCCAGTGCAGGGTGAGTCCGGCGGCTACGGCGTCGAGGTCCCGAAGCGGATGGAGGGCGAAACCTCGCTCACCGAACCGGTCGAGCGGAGCGACACGGGCTGACGACCGTCTGCTGTGAGGATCACCGCTCAGCGGGTCACACTCCGATGAAGCTCACTGTTTCTGTCATGTCCGCCCGCCCGGTACGCAGCCGTGGCACGCCTTCCTTCTCGAATCCCACCGCGACACCGCAGAACAGTGCGAGCCTGTCGTCGGCTCCGGCTATCTCGCTGACGGTCTTGCGATACATCGTCCACATCACCTGGGGGCAGCTGTGCAACCCTTCCGCCCTCAGCAACAACATGACCGTCTGCAAGTACATCCCCGCATCCCCCCACTGTCCGGGGCCCATCGTCCGGTCGAGGTAGCAGAACAGTACGACCGGCGCCCCGAACGCCTCCGAATTCAAAGCGGCGATCTTCGTGAGCCTGTCGGGGTCGTCGCGATTAATTCCCAGGGCTTTGTACCGTTGGGCGGCCGCAGCGGAAAAACGGTCCAGATACGGTGAGGCCATCTCGGCCGGGTACATCGGATACTCCCGCTCATCACCCGGGTCGCCCGCCAGTGCCTTGGCCGTGGCGCGTCTCTTGAGCTCGGCCAGGGGCTCGCCGGTCACGACATACACATGCCAGGGCTGGAGGTTCCCACTCGACGGAGCCCGCGTCGCTGCAGCCAGCACTCGTTCGAGTACCTCTTTGGGTACCGGCTCATCGCTGAACGCCCGCACGGCCCTGCGACTGTCCACGGCTTCGTACACATCCACGTCTTTTCGTCCTCTCACTCCATGGCGGGCAGCAAAGACACGAGGATGATCATCACACCAAGTGGCCGGAGTGGGCGGAGCTTCGGTGCTGCCAAAACCGACCGACACTCCATCGCCGACCGATCACGAAGTGCTGTCGAGACCCACCTGCACGCACTGTCGGCTTCAACGGCAAGCCAGGCTGCTGGGCCCCGACGACGGGCGCCCGGCGTGTGGACCTTCGGTGAGCTGTATGCCGTGGCCCGGACCCGTGGCGAACCAGTCGTTGCTCGCGGTGCCGAGTGTCAGGTCGACGTTGGTGGCTGGGGAGCACTCAGGACAGATCGTCGTTCGCACCAGTCCGTGTTGTGACAGCCCGCTCGATCAACAGCGAGTAACTCCTCCTCATCGGTGAGCTCATGACGACGCACCACCCACCGCGATCCACCACCCGATGAGCTTTGAAGACGGACCCCAGATGATCGATTCCACGGGTTCGAGTACGCCTTGGGCGGCACCGCGGGACATAGAGTCCGGCTCCCCGGCGTGATGCGCGCCACATCTGCAGGAATTGTCGGTTCGGGATGTAAGAAACGAGCCGCTACGCCCATTGCTTGGTGAGAGAGCCGAAACGAGGGGACGGCGCGTGACACAGGTTCAACGCTTCCGGGACGTCTACGCGGAGTGCTATCCGCGTGTCCTTGCCTACGCCACCAGCCTGGTCGGACGGCAGGCGGGGGAGGACATCACCAGCGAGACGTTCACCGTCGCCTGGCAGCGGGTGGGCAACATTCCTCAACCGGCGCTGCCGTGGCTCCTGGGCGTGGCCCGCAACCTGGTGCGCGAACTGCGTCGCCGGGACGCCCATCAGTATCTCCTCGCCGTCGAGGAGGCACAGCGCACCAGCAGCGACGCCCAGATGGACGTCGGTGATGTCGCGGCGGAGGTCACCGATCGGCACAACGCGCTGCAGGCCCTCGCGAGCCTGCCGGAAGCCGACCGGGAATTGCTGACGTTGATCGCTTGGCACGGCCTGAGCGCCAGGGAGGCCGCACAGGTCCTGGACTGCACCACCGCGACGCTGACCGTCCGGCTGTACCGGGCCCGCCGCCGACTGGAGAAGGCCCTGGAAACGGCACCCGCGTCAGAGACGGCGTCCGCATCTCCCGTAGAGGCCCCGCACCCCACTCATCACGAAGGAGCACCCGCGTGAAGAACACCCGCAAGTGGCCCGGGCGGCCCGACGCCATGAAGGTGCTCGCGGACGCACGGCCCGACGCACTGGATCCGTCCCGGCTGGTGGACCCCACGCGGCAGCGGGAGGACTTCGCACGCATCGTCGCCGAGGCGACGGACGGCCCCATCGCACGCATCCCGGCACCCCGCCGGCGAGGTGGGTTCCGGCCGCTGGGAGCGGCGGCCCTGGTAGCCGTGACGGCGTCCGCCGTAGCTGTGAGCACGCTCGACTGGCGGGAGCCTGCCGATCGGCCGGCCGCACAACCGCGGTCCTCCGCCGGAACGGAGCGGCCGGGCGCCACAGAGGACGTCAGCGTCGACGGCCACCTCGAACTGCTCAGCGCCGCCAAGAAGGCGGAGTCCTCGGTCGCCGAGGGCACTTACTGGCAGACCACCACGCGCTCGGAGAACGTGGACGTCGCCGGTGAGAAGGGGCAGCTCTTCGCCGTGCGCAGCACGTCCATCGACGAGTGGTCGGTGGGCGTGCGCCCCGGAACCAGGAGCCTCATGGTCTCCGGCCTGGATTCCGTGACCGAGCCCCGGACCGCAGCGGACCAGTCACGCTGGCGCGCGGTGGGTTCGCCCGGCACGGTGCAGGTCGAGGTCGCGGCAAAGACCGGGACCAACATGATCGGCTTCACGATGGGAACCGGGCGGCCGATGGTCATGAAGACGAACATCGACGACAAGATCTACGCCGTCGGCCCGCGCAACGTCTCTTACCAGGACCTGCGCGAACTGCCCTCGACCAGTGATGAGTTGCGCCGCTACCTGGAGCGACTGTACGCAGAGGACAACGGCGCCGAGACCGGCACCTCAGGCCGCAGCGCCTGGATGCTGCGCCAGGCAGCCAACCTCGTCACGATGCCCGTGAAGCCCGGCGTCCGGGCGGCCGCGTACCGGGTGATGGCACATCTGCCCGGAGTCCGGCTGATCGCACGTGCCACAGATCCCCTGGGGCGTGAGGGCGTTGGCGTTGAGTTCCCGAGCACGTACAGGACACCTCTGGGGACCACGCAACAGCGGCTAGTCGTTGACCCGTCCACCGGCGCGATGCTCAGCGAGCAGGTCATCCTGGTCAAGCCCTCGGCCAGGGCCAAGCAAGCGGGTCTCGACGCGGACACAACGGTCAACTACGCGGCGACCACCCGGATGAGCTGGGGCGAGCACCAGATCACCGTACCGAAGAACGCTCGTAGCTGAGCCGAGAGCCGACCTGCGCAACCCGCAGGGAGCACTCGCACAGACGACCGCCTCCTCGAACATCGACTGACGGACTCGGAGATCTGCCGCTGACGTGACGCGGCAGATCTCCGCGCAACGACCAGCATTCCCGGCAGTGGCCTCCCGCAGCGCCCTGGCCTCCCGGCCGAGTTCCCGACATCCAGGCGATCCGGCCTGGAGCCAGTCTGGTTGAAGATGTGCGCAACGGCCTGCGAGGTCAAGTACCGCGCCATGACGTGGGCAGCGCTGCCAGGCCTGCCGCACGCCCCCGAACACCGTCTAGTCTTCCGGATCCGTGAGCCCCGCCCACAGGGCTGCCCCTCGTTTTCCCGCCCCCTTAAGAAAGCCTGCACCAATGCGCCTCCACAGGCCCTACATATCCGCAACCGCGTCGGTCATCATCTCCTCGCTCGGGATCGCCGCATACCACCACATGCCCGAGGGAGATCCCACCCCTGCTCCTGGGACGGCCTCGATCGTCCTGGACTCTGCTGGACCCGCGGCCGGGCAGTCGGGTGCTGCCCCCGTCAAGCCATGGACGACGGTTTCGCCGCGGCCCCAGATCCTCTCCCGGCTGCCGGGGCTCGGCCCCAGGACGTTGTCGCACATCCCGGCCGACGCCGGCCAGGTCGTCCTGGTCACGGGAGCCGCCTGGAACTCGGCGTCGTCGAAGGTCGTACTCTACGAGCGCGTCGGCGGTGGTTGGCGTCCCGGGGCGGTTTGGGCCGGGCACAACGGCTACAAGGGCTGGACCGACGAGCACTACGAGGGCGACCTGCGCAGCCCCATAGGGGTGTTCGGTCTCACCGACGCCGGCGGACGGCTCGCCGACCCCGGCACCAAGCTGCCCTACCACCATTCCGGTTCCTTCTCCATCAGCGGGCCCGGTATCGAGGGCGAACCGCTCGCCGGTTCCTTCGATTATGTGATCGCAGTCAACTACAACCGGCAGCCCGGCACTTCACCGATGGACGGCACCAAGCCGATGGGCGACAACCGCGGCGGGGGGCATTTGGATCCACGTCGACCACGGCGGCCCCACGCACGCCTGCGTCAGCCTCTCCAAGACGCACATGAAGCAACTGATGCGAGCCCTCGACCCCGCTGACCACCCCGTGGTCGTGATGGGCGACGCGGCCTCTCTCGCCCGATGACAGTTCCGCGGTCCACAGGAATATGGAGTAAGCGTGTCGTCCCTTCCGTTGCCGAGACCGTATTCAGGTCTCAACATTCCGGGCATTGCGGCGCGGAAGGTCCGTCACATCACCAAAGTGTAAGCGCTTCGGCTTGAGTACGGCCTCTCGTTTCTGTCTGCCGCTGGTGCGGCAGGGTTGCGCCACCTGCCCGCCCCGTCCTCGCCGGGTGGCGGGGATGGGTGGTGCGGGTCTTCTGGTCGGCTCCATGAGGCTTCGGCGCTGACGCGCCCTGGTCTTCGGCCACTCCGGTGCCAGTAGCTGCCCTCGCCGCAGAGCGGCAAGGTTGCGTGCCGCGTTCTCGTCCCGGTCTCTGACGAGTGGGCATACGTCGCAGTCGAAAATGCGGACGTGTAAGGGCAGTTTGACTTCACCGCACCACACGCCGAGCAGGTCTTGGAGGAGGGGAAACCAGCGGTCCGCCACCACGATGCGGCAGGCGTCGCGCCCGCTCTTGCAGGTGAGTTGGCGTCGGATCTCCCCGAACCCGGCCTCAGCGATCTGTCGGGCCGGACGACGGTTGCGGAGCATCCCGACAACGTTCAGGTCCTCGACGACGACGATGCCGTACACGTCGGTGACCTTGGTGGTCAGTTTGTGCAGGGCATCGGCGCGCAGGTTTGCCACCCGGTAGTGCAGCCGATTGCGTTGCTCGTTCGCCTTCCGCCATCGTTTCGAGGGCTGCCGGCCGGTTGGCCCATCCGGTCCCCGGCGGCGACAGACACGGCGGGACAGGCGCCGCAGGATTGTTCCGAGCCGGGGCAGGGTGACGTGCCGGCCGTCGGGGAGCGCTGCCGCCTGGAGTTCACTACGGGATACGGTACTGGTGTTCGGGACGGCCGGTGGTGCCGTAGCGGAGTTCCAGGTGGACCGTGCCCTCCTTGACGAGGTAGGACAGGTATCGCTGGGCCGTGGCGCGGGAGACACCGGTCGCCTCGGCGGCCTCCGCGGCCGACAGGGCGGTGGGGGCCGTGCGCAGGGCCTGGTGGATCGCGCTGAGCGTGGGCGCCGAGTGGCCCTTGGCCGGGATCCGGGGCACGGCGGGCGGCCGGGCGGCGCTGAACAGGGCGTCCACATCCGCCTGGTCGGCCGTGGTCGTCCGGCTTAGCGCGTCCACGCGGTCACGGAGCTGGCGATAGGAGGTGAGCCGTTCGGCGAGGTCGGCCGAGCCGAACGGCTTCACCAGGTAGCCGATGGCGCCGAGTTTCATCGCGGCCCGCACCGAGGCGATGTCGTGGTCGGCGGTGATCATGAGGGCGTCGGGGCGGGCGTCGCCCTGGTCCTGGCTCAGCCGGCGCAGGACGTCGATCCCGCTGCCGTCGGGCAGGAAGACGTCGAGCAGCAGCAGGTCCGGCCGCAGGGTGCGTACCGCCGCCAGAGCCTCGGCCACCGACGCGGCCTCGCCGGCCACCTCGAAGCCCGGCACCCGGTGCACGTAGTCGCTGTGGATCTGGCTGACCCGGAAGTCGTCGTCCACCACCAGGGTTCTTATCATCAGCCCTCACCTCCCATGGTCGACGCCGTCGTGAACAGGGCACCCCGCGGTGCCGGTGCCGTGTCCGGCAGCGGCAGTACGACCGTGAAGACCGCGCCCGTGCCCTCGCCGACCGTGATGGTGCCGCCGTGCCGCTGCACCAGCCGGTGCACCAGGGCCAGCCCCAGTCCACGGCGCGCGGTGCCCCGCTCCGGGCGGGTTGACCAGCCGTCCTCGAAGATCGACTGGGAGGCGCCCGGGGCGACGCCCGGACCATTGTCCGCCACCCGTACGACGATCGACGCGTCGCCCTCCGTCAGCGTCAGCCGGACCCGGCGTCCGCCCTCCGCGGGCGGCGCCTCGGCCGTCGCGTCGATGGCGTTGTCGAGCAGGTTGCCGACGATGGTCAGCAGCCGCCGCAGGTGCGGTGGTTCCGCGCCGAGCGCGGAGTCGTCGGTGAGGAGAATCCGCACTCCCCGTTCGGCGGCGACCGTGGTCTTCGCCACGATGAGCCCGACCATCAGCTGGTTCCCGATGTGCCGGCGCACGGCCTCGGTCAGCGCCTGCCCGGAGCGGGCCGTGTCGATGGCGTACTCGTACGCGGACCGGTGCTCGCCGATGTCCAGCAGCCCGGCCAGGGTGTGCATCCGGTTGGTGAACTCGTGCTGCTGGGCCCGCAGGGCGTCGGTCAGCCCGCGCACGGAGTCCAGCTCGCGCAGCAGGCCGACCAGCTCCGTGCGGTCGCGCACGGTGACGACGGCGCCCAGTTCATGGCCGTGCAGGGTGACCGGCATGCGGTTGACGGCGAGACAGTGGTCGTCAGTCAGGACGCTGACGTCGGTGCCCGTCAGGGTGCCGTCCAGCGCCCGGCGCAGCCGTCCGTCGGGCAGCACCTCCTCCAGCCGGCTGCCGAGCGCGGTCCCGAGGCCGAGCAGCCGCCTGGCCTCGTCGTTCACGACCGTGATCCTTCCGTCGGGGGCGAACGCGACCACACCCTCCCGGATGCCGTGCAGCATCGCCTCACGGTCCTGCAGCAGGCCGGCGATCTCCTCCAGCTCCAGCCCGAACGTGGTCCGCTTCAGGCGCCGGGCCAGCAGATAGGCGGCCGCCGCGCCGATCGCGGTGGCGATCGCGGCGTACAGCCCGAAGGTGGGCAGCTCGCGCCACAACTCCCCGAGCACGTCGTGTTCCGGGATGCCCACGGACACCTCCCCGACCAGCGCGCCGGAGGGCCCGTAGAGAGGCGCTTTGCCGTTGGCGGACCGCCCGGTCGCGCCGTGGTCGGTGCCGACGTGCGGCCGGCCGTCCCGCACCACGATCGGCTCGTCCACCGGCTCGCCGATCAGCTCGGGAATGGGGTGCGAGCGCCGCACGCCGCTCAGGTCGATCACGACCACGTACGACGCCCCGGACGACCGCCGCATCCGTTCGGCGACCGTCTGCACCACGCCACCGCCGCCCCCGCGCGCCATGGCCTGCTGGATCTGCGGATCCGCGGCCGTGGTCTGCGCGATCGCCAGGGCCCGCTGCTCGTAGGAGCGGTCGAGTTCGGCCCGCTGCGCGAAGGCGAACAGGACGAAACCGATCAGACCGGTGAGCGCGAGGATGGCCAGCTGGTTCGCGAGGATCCGCGTGGACAGCCTCCGATTGCCGCCGCCGGTCCGGAAACGGATGCGTATCACGAGTGCCTCTTGGTGCCAGTGTGTGTCGTGCCGGGCCGGCTCGTGCACGTGCCCGGGTGGCGCGATTGTGCCGGACGGACCGGACGCTGCCCACCCCCGCCCCCATGAGCAGAACGAGCAGAAGTGCGCTTTACGCAACTATCGCGAGATAGCTCGGAAACAGCGACGTCATACGCGGCGGCCTCTAGCGTCTGCCTTCCTCGGCCTGCGAGGCACTCCCCGAGGAATTCCCGAGGAACTCCGTAAGAAGGAAGGAAACGGCCCCACATGGCTTCGCGAAACGATGTCGCGACGAGCCCGGGCGCCGGTGCGGCGGACATTGCGGACGCGCGCATCGAGATCTCCGGGCTCACCAAGCGATTCCTGACCCCTGCCGGTGAGGTGTTCACGGCGCTGCAAGGCGTTTCGTTCACCGTGGAGCCGGGCCAGTTCTGCGCCGTGGTGGGTCCCACCGGCTGCGGCAAGTCGACGACCCTGAGCATGGTCTCCGGGCTCGACCGGCCCAGCGAGGGCTCGGTCAAGGTCGGCGGCCGCGAGGTGGACGGCATCACCGACGGCGTCAGCTTCATGTTCCAGGCCGACGCCCTGCTGCCCTGGAAGACCGTCCTCGGCAACGTCCTCATGGGTCCCGTCTTCCGCGGGGTGCCCAAGCAGCGGGCGCAGGCGTCGGCGCGGGACTGGCTGCGCCGGGTCGGCCTCGCCGGCTTCGAGGACCGCTACCCCCACCAGCTCTCCGGCGGTATGCGCAAGCGCGTGGCGATGGCCGCGGCCCTCATCAACGAACCCAAGATCCTGATCATGGACGAGCCGTTCGGCGCCCTGGACGTGCAGACCAAGGCGATCATGTCGACCGAGCTGCTGACCCTGTGGGAGCAGATCCGCCCGTCCGTCATCTTCATCACCCACGACCTGGACGAGGCGGTGGCGCTCGCCGACCGGGTGGTCGTGATGACGTCCGGCCCCGGCTCGGTCAAGGCGGTCTTCGACATCGACCTGCCCCGCCCGCGCGGCTCGGTCCAGGAGATCCGCTTCCAGCCCCGATTCATCGAACTCCAGCACCAGATCTGGGACACGCTGCGCGAAGAGGTGGAGCGTGCCTACGCACGCACCGCGGGAGGCACGGAATGAGCACATCGACCGTTTCCACCACCTCCGCCACCGACGGCGGCAAGAGCCCGGCCGCGACCGCGGCCCAGCGCGCCGCCCGGCGGCGCGTCGCCCGGGTGTGGGCCGGCCGTATCGGCCTCGCGGTCTTCGTGATCGGCGGCTGGCAGGCCTTCACCGCCTGGGGCATCGTCGACCCGTTCTTCTTCGGCCAGCCGTCCGGCATCTGGACGCGGCTCGTCGACCTCTTCCAGCACGGCACCCAGTTCGGCTCCTTCTACGAGAACATCTGGACCACCATCCAGGAAGCGCTCATCGGCTTCGTCGTGGGCTCCCTCACCGGGGTCGTCTTCGGCGTCGCGCTCGGGCAGAGCCGCTACCTCTCCGACGTGCTCGGTCCCTACATCAAGATGGTCAACGCGATCCCGCGCATCGTCCTCGGCTCGATCTTCATCGTGGCCTTCGGCATCGGCGTGACCCCGAAGATCCTGCTCGCCGCGGTGCTGGTGTTCTTCATCGTCTTCTTCAACGCCTTCCAGGGCGTCCGCGAGGTCGACCGCAACGTCCTGGCCAACGTCAGGGTGCTCGGCGCCTCCCAGACGCAGATCATCCGGCACGTCGTGGTGCCCTCCGCGCTGACCTGGATCATCGCCAGCCTGCACAGCGCCTTCGGCTTCGCCATCGTCGGCGCGCTCGTCGGCGAGGTCCTCGGCGCGCAGAGCGGACTCGGCCTGGTCATCAAGACCGCGCAGAACAACTTCGACCCCAACGGCGTGTTCGCCACGATGCTCGTCATCGCGGTGATCGTGCTCGGCGCGGAGTGGCTGATCGGCAAGCTCGAACACCGGCTGCTCGCCTGGCGTCCGCCGGCCCCCACCGAGACGAACGTCCTCTGAGTCCCGTGCCCTCGTGACCGGGCACCTTCCTCTCCCATCCCCCGCGTCCCCGCAATCCCGAAAGGTGTATGCCTCGCCATGCTCAAGAGAACCCTCACCGCGTCGATCGTCACCGTCCTCGCCCTCGGCGCCGCGAGCGCGTGTTCCAGCAACTCCGGCAGCTCCGGGTCGTCCGGCTCCGGCGGCACCCCGACCGTCAGGCTCATGGTGGGCGGCATCGACAAGCAGATCTACCTGCCCTACGAGCTCGCCCAGAACCTCGGCTTCTACCAGAAGTACGGCGTCAAGGTGGAGCTGAGCACCGAGCAGAACGGCGGTATCGGCGCCGAGGAGGCCATGGCCTCGGGGCAGGTGGACATGGCCGGCGCCTGGTACAACCACACGATCGAGTTCCAGTCGAAGGGCAAGGCGGTCGAGGACGTCGTCCAGCTGTCCGGCGCGCCGGGCGAGCGGGAGATGTGCACCAAGAAGAGCGGCGTGACGTCGGCCGCCGACTTCAAGGGCAAGACGCTCGGCGTCACCGACCTGGGCTCGGGCACCGACACCCTGACCCAGTTCATGGCGGCGAAGAAGGGCGTCAAGACCAACCAGTTCCACCGGCTCGCGGTCGGCGCCGGTTCCACCGCCGTGGCCGCGCTGCAGAACGGCAAGGCCGATTGCGTCATGACGACGCAGCCGACGGTCGCCGCCATCGAGAAGAGGGGCGTCGGCGCCTCCGCGATCGACCTGGCCACCACCGACGGCGCCAAGACGGCGCTGGGCGGCGCGTTCCCGGCCGCCAGCGTCCTCGCCCGCACCGACTGGGTGAACTCGCACAAGGACGCGGTCCAGAAGGTCGTCGACGCGCTCGTGGCCACCATGCACTGGATCCACGACCACAGCGCGGCGGACATCGCGAACAAGCTGCCGGCGTCGTACGTCCAGAACGAACTGGTCACCAAGGCCGACTACATCACTGCCCTGAACGAGGACAAGGGCCAGTTCCTGCCGGACGGCATCATGCCGGCCGGCGGCCCGAAGACCTCGCTCGCCACCGAGCAGCTGGTCGGGACCGTGAGCTCGTCGGTGGACCTCAGCAAGACGTTCACCAACGACTTCGCCATCGCGGCCAACAAGAAGGAGGGCTTCACCACCACCACGACCCCGGCGGGGTCCAACGGCTGAGTCCCGGTGCTCCCGAGGCCGCCCAGGCGACGACAGGCCGGGCGGCCTTGGTTCGTGGGCACCACGGATCACAAATCCTCACCGGCCGCCTCGCGATGGAGACCAAGGATGAGGCTGGTCTACCGGTACTTCGTCGTCAGGGCAGCCAGGACCGGTTCCGCTACTTCGCGGTACAGGGGGCTCACCGTTCGCCGACGAACCGGCTGGCCCCGAGGCTTAGACCAGTTGAGTCGAAACAACAGGTAAGGTACGCCTCCATCGGCGGCCGGGCCCTCTGGGTACGCAGGCGTTCGACCTCTGAGCGGCCGTTGGACTTCTGCCGCTACGCACCATGCTCTTCTCGACTCACTCGGGATGGGGTTGTCCAAGCCGTGGTTCGTCCACTTCTGGATCGTCAAGGTGCTCACCACCGGAATGGGCGAGACCGCGTCGGACCTCGTGGCCCGTGTGCTCGGCCCCGTGCCAGTGGTCGCCTCCTTCCGCTCGACCGGGCTACCGCCTCCGCGCCGGCTGCGCTATATGCCGGGCCATGTGTCAGGACCGCTCGAGGTCCGCGCTCATCCGCAGGGAGAGCTGGCAGGACAGCGTCGAGCAGTGCCTGGTGGCGTCCGATCACAGAAACCACAGCCGCAAGAGCGCCGGTAGAGGCCTCGGCGTGGTGCCTGATGGGGCTGTAAGTACCACTGCGAACTGCCGGTGCCGTAGTACCCCGGTACTACCGGCCCGCCACTGTTCAGCCCCCGGTACCACCGGATCCGGCAGATCGCGGACTTAGCGTGGCGGAGGAGGCGTCAGGCGTTTCGGGCGCCGGAGTCCGAGAGAGAGAACGCGAATGATCGAGGCACAGCAGCTCACCAAGAGGTACGGGGAGAAGGTCGCGGTCGACGGTCTGGACTTCACCGTGAAGCCGGGCACGGTGACCGGCTTCCTGGGGCCCAACGGTGCGGGCAAGTCCACGACGATGCGCATGATCGTCGGCCTGGACGCGCCGACGAGCGGCTCCGTCACGGTGAACGGTCACCGCTATGCCCGCCACCAGGCACCGCTGCAGGAGGTGGGGGCGCTGCTGGAGGCGAAGTCGATCCACCCGGGCCGCTCGGCCTACAACCACCTCCGGGCCCTCGCGCTGACTCATGGCATTCCGCGCCGTCGGGTCGAGGAGGTCGTCGAACTCGCCGGTCTCGGCAGCGTCGCGAAGAAGCGTGCCGGTGCCTTCTCCCTCGGCATGGGCCAGCGGCTCGGCATCGCCGCGGCCCTGCTCGGCGATCCGCAGACCGTGATGCTGGACGAGCCGGTCAACGGACTCGACCCCGAGGGCGTCCTGTGGATCCGGAACCTGCTCACCACCCTCGCGGCCGAGGGGCGCACAGTTTTCGTCTCCTCGCATCTCATGAGCGAGGTGTCACTCGTCGCGGATCACCTGATCATCGTCGGGCGTGGCCGGCTGCTGGCCGACACGACCGTGCAGGACCTGGTCCGCGAGGCGGGCGGCGACACCGTGAAGGTCGCAACGGACGACCCGGCGCGGCTGCGGGACGTGCTGGCCGGGCCGGGTGTGGAGATCACCGGCCGCATCGGCTCGGAGGAACTCCAGGTCACCGGGATGTCCGCCCGTGCGATCGGACTGAAGGCGGCCGATCATGGGATCCCCTTGTTCGAGCTGACCACGAAGGCGGTGTCGCTGGAGGAGGCATTCATGGAACTGACCAGGGACGCCGTGGAGTACCACGGCTCCACGACCGGCATCGAGACCTCCGGGAGCGCGGCATGAGCACCCTCACGGCAACGCCCGAGACTCCCGAGACCGCCCCGGCCGCTCAGGCCCGGCCCGCCTACCGGGTGACCGGACGGCGCGTGCTGGCCTCTGAGTGGGCCAAGCTCTGGTCTCTGCGTTCCACCTGGATCACCCTCGGCCTGGGTCTGCTGTTCCTGGTCGCCTTCGGCGTCATCGCCGCGAGCCACTACAAGTCCAATCTCGACTCCGGCCGGCACATGGACCGCGACTTCGCCACCGCGACGGCCGTGAGCCTGTCCCTCTTCGGCACGAACTTCGCCCAGCTCGCCCTCGGTGTGCTCGGCGTGCTGGTCACGGCGGGCGAGTACTCCACCGGCATGATCCGCTCGACCCTCGCGGCCGTACCGCGCCGGCTCCCCGTGCTGTGGTCCAAGGCGGCGGTGTACGGAGTGGTCGCCCTGGTGGTCGCGACCGCCGGCACGTTCGTCGCCTTCCTCGTGGGCAGCCAGATCGTCTCCGGCACGCCCGCCGCCATGGGCCTTGGCCACGCCGGCGTCGTCCGCAGCCTCCTGGGCGCCGGACTCTACCTGGGCCTGGTCGGAGTCATCGGCGCCGCCCTGGGCGCGCTGCTGCGGTCCGTGGCCGGCGGTATCTCGGTCCTGGTCGCCGCCCTGATGCTCGTACCCGGGCTGATCTCCCTGCTGCCCAGCTCGTGGCAGGGCGACATCGACCCCTACCTCCCCAGCCACGCGGGAGAGTCGATCTTCGCTCTGACCCACGACTCCACCACCCTGTCGCCAGGCGCCGGACTCCTGGTCTTCCTCGGCTGGACAGCCCTCGCGCTGGCCGGAGCGGCGTACCGGCTGCTGCGCAGCGACGTCTGAGCAGCAGCCACCCGCATCATGGGTTGGTGACATCCGTGACCGCCGATGACCTCAACGGGATGGGGCCGCTGGTCGCCCGGCTCGGCCGGGCCGGCCAGCGGCTCCGGCATGCCGACCGGGCCCGTCCGTGGGTGCTGGACACCGCGGTGGTGGTCCTGGTCTTCCTGCTGTTCTGCTTGCCGGACCTGCTGCATGCAGTCGGCGTGATCGGCGGGGACGGCGACGGCCCGCGCCGCTTCCGCGTGGCATTCACCCGGTTGCCCGTGGCGGGCATCATGGCCCTGCAGGCCGGGCTGGTGCTGCCGCTGTTGTGGCGGCGACGAGCGCCCGCCGCCGCCTTCGGCGCCGTCACGGCCGTGTTCGTCCTCCAGTGGTCACTCGGTGCCGCGCTCCGTGCGGATGTCGCCCTCTTCGTCGCCCTGTACAGCCTGGCCCTGCACGGGCGGCTGCGGCAGCTGGCTTGGGCCTGCGCGGTCGCAGCGGGTGCACTGAGCCTGGTCGCGGTGCGGGTCTCGGCGGCGGTGTCGGTCTGGGACGCACTGTTCTTCCTGCTCAGCACGGCGACCGCAGCACTCGCGCTCGGCCTGATGATCCGCATCCGGCGGGCCCAACTGGTCGGGCTGCGCGAGCGTGCGGCACGGCTGGAGATCGAACGCGACCAGCGCGGCAGACTCGCTGTCGCCGCCGAACGGGCACGGGTGGCCCGCGAGATGCACGACATCGTGGGCCACAACCTGTCCGTCATCATCACCCTCGCCGATGCAGGAGCCTACACAGCAGGCGCCGCTCCGGAACGGGGCAAGGAGGCCCTGCACCTCATCGGCGACACCGGCCGCCAGGCGCTGAGTGAACTGCGGCGGGTGCTCGGCGTACTGCGCGAGGCGGACGGGGCGCCGGCCGAGCCCGAGCTGAGCCCGCAGCCCGGTCTCACCGACCTCGACGCGCTGTGCGAGGGGGTGCGCGCAGCCGGCCTGGAGGTCGTCTACCGTACGGTCGGAGACATCGACGCCCTCGACAGCGGGGTGCAGCTCACGGTCTACCGCATCGTGCAGGAGGCCCTGACCAACACCCTGAAACACGCCGGCGCCGGCGCGCGTGTGAACCTGGCGATCGTCGTGGAGGACACGCGGCTGACCATCACGGTCCAGGACTCCGGCCCCTCCACCCCGGTCGGCCGTCCCCGCCCGGCGAACGAGGAAGGACACGGCCTGGTGGGCATGCGAGAACGAGCGGCACTCTACGGAGGGCACGTCAGCGCGAGCCCCGCAGGCGCCGGCTGGACGGTACGGGCCGACCTCGACCTCACCCCCCAGGACGGTGCCCGGTGACCACCGTGCTCGTTGTGGACGACCAGTCGCTCCAGCGGTACGGCTTCCGCATGCTCCTGGACTCCGTGCCCGAAACGGAGGTGGTCGGCGAGGCCGCCCACGGAGCCGAGGCCGTGCGCAAGGCCGCCGAACTCCGCCCCGACGTCGTCCTCATGGACGTCCGCATGCCGGGCATGGACGGCATCGAGGCCACCCGCCGGATCGTCGCCGCCGGCGACCGCTCCCGTGTCCTCGTCCTGACCACCTTCGACCTCGACGAGTACGTATACGCGGCGCTGCGCGCCGGAGCCAGCGGGTTCCTCCTCAAGGACGCCCGCCCCGAGGAACTCCTGGCGGGCATCCGCGCGGTGGCCGTCGGAGATGCCGTTATCGCCCCCGCGCTCACCCGCCGCCTCCTCCACGAGTTCGCCCGTCTCGTGCCGCCCGGCGGTGCCGGCTCCACCGAGGACCCGAGACTGAGCTCCCTGACCGACCGCGAACGCGAGATCCTCGTCGCCATCGGCAAGGGCTGGAGCAACGGCGAGATCGCCGGCCGTTTCGTCCTGTCGGAGTCCACAGTGAAGACCCATGTCGGCCGGGTCCTGGCCAAGATCGGCGCCCGCGACCGCATCCAGGCAGTGATCTTCGCCTACGACCACGGTCTGGCCCGGCCCCAGGCGAGCTGAGCAAGCAGGTGCAGCCCTCGACGGACAGCCGGCGCAGCGATCCACCCCACGGGATGAGATCTGATCCACGGGCGGTGGTCGGCGCCCTCTGGGCAGTGCACGCTGCGGGCGGTGGACGAGGACCTGTGCGTGCCAGGGCCCGACTCTCCGACAGGGTCCGCCGGGCAGGTCCGAGGACGCCCTCGACAGCGGCCGGCACCTCACCGACACTGATCGGCGTGGGCGGCAGCGGGATGTGGGTCGCAGCTTTCACCGGCGGCACGGCCGTCTTCGCGAGCTGGGTGACCAACCTGGGGAACGTGCGAGCCGCCCGGGTCCAGG
>NZ_JBSFJX010000181.1:0-16708 GCF_053598275.1 Streptomyces sp. NPDC001156
AGGCAAGCCACGGTCGGCAAGCTGCTTTAGAGCCACATCCGGCCCTCCCGGGCCAGGCAACAACTTACGGAGCTGCTTTGGCGCGAGTGATCATGGCCCCGTAAGCTTCCGGCGCGTCGGGCAGTCTGTGGACCTGCCCGGTAAAACACGACGTTGGGGCCATGATCTTCGAGGCTCGCGCCAAATTGGCTCCGTAAAGCCGTAGAACCGACCGCCCCCAGCCACGACGTACCCCCGCTCTGGCATCAGGCAGCTGCTTGCTCTGCGCGCGGTACGGGTGCCGGGCGGGCTGGAGCGGGCGGAGACTGGAGCGCAGGCCCGGTCGGGGGCCGCGCCGCGCTCGACGAGTGGGAGCGAGCCGCCTTGATCAGGTAGGGGAAGTTTCGCGTCCTGCGGCTCACATTCGTGAGGCAGAGCAGATCGGAAGTCGCCTCCGGCTCCTGCACCTATTGAGAGGTCGGTTGCGCCGACGGGCTGCAACACCCTGGGGTGTTGCAGCCCGTCGGACCGGCACTCGGCGCGTGCTCCCGGCGTAATTCCTGCGCACATGGCTCCGGAGTGAATGCGCAGATCACCCCTCACAGCCCTCTGACCTGCGGGAGGAGCGTGTCGGTGGGCGTTCGCGACACCGAGTGTGTCGGAGGTGTGTCGGACGCTGCGACCGGACGAGGCGTCCGTGGTGCGGGATCCACACCCCGGCCGGGTGTGCCCGGCCGTGGTGTGGATCCGCCGGGCGCACCCCGGGGAGGACCTGCGTGCTGTGGTCCAAGAGGCACTGGCCACTCACCGAGTCCTCCCGTCCCAGGTATTCGACGACCTCAGCCTGGACCGCATGCGCCGATAGCAGGCATATCCCCTGCCGTCTGGAGTCCGTCCCGGTCCGCTGCTGTCGACTTCTTCGACTGCGGGCTCAACGTCCGCATCGAGGAGGGCGGTTGCGCTGCACAGGCATGGCCGCCAGTCGCGCGTGGCGGGGTCAGGGCGAAGTGCCAGTACCCCTTGTCGGGTTTCACGGCCTCCCAATACTCTATTGCGCGGGGGAATTGGAACATCAGGGCGGCGTGTGCGTCCCGGTGCGCCCCTCCGTCGAGAGTCGCACAGACAGGCGAAGGGCCTACCATGGCAAGCGTATTCATCAGTCATCCCGGTGCAGACGCAGTGGTGGCGACACAGCTGGCCGGTGAGCTTCGGCGCCGAGGCCACGACGTATGGCTGGACTCATGGAAGATTGATATCGGGGACTCGATTGTCGATAGGATCAACGAGGGTCTGTCCACCGCTTCGCACCTAATTCTGTGTTACTCGGGATCGGATGATG
Source organism: Streptomyces sp. NPDC001156 (assembly GCF_053598275.1). Classification (NCBI taxonomy): domain Bacteria; kingdom Bacillati; phylum Actinomycetota; class Actinomycetes; order Kitasatosporales; family Streptomycetaceae; genus Streptomyces; species Streptomyces sp. NPDC001156. The sequence goes on from NZ_JBSFJX010000181.1 coordinate 1,319, forward strand.
CGGCACCCTGGATGAACCGGGAGTGGATGGCCACTTTGGCGCGGCAGCTAAACGGGGCTTCGGTGCGGCTGATTCCAGTCCGGCTCACCGGTGGATATCCGCCAGCGATCTTGGCTGATATCCAATACGCTGACTTGGTTGAGGACTGGCAAGCAGGCGTCAATGCTTTGAACTATGCACTCGGGTAGCGCCAGTGGAAAAACAGCAGGTATACATCGTCGCATCGCAGGGCGAGGCGCCACTGGCCGAGACGCTGGCAATACCGTTGCGGGACGCTGGCTATGAAGTGGTCCACAATGGCACAGTGAAGGTGGGGCAATCGGTCATCGGGGAGGCCACTCAAGCGCTCAAGAGAAATGTCCCCGTTGTGCTCTGTGCAACAAAACAGGCCGTCGGTAGCGCTTGGACGCATCAGATCGTCAATGCGGCACGAGTCAGTGGGACTCCCAGGGTCTTCGTGGTGCAAAGGGAATCAGACGCGTATGTCGATCAACTCGCAGTCAACACAATTGTGGCCCGCTATTGTGATGACTCCGAGCAGGCTATGGCCAACCTATTGGATGCCTTGCGCGCCAGCTTCCCGCCAAAGGCCTCCCCTCCCGAAGCGCTGAATGCCAGATCCATGAAGAACGGAAACCCTCAGTTTCTGGATGGGCCCAGCGGTATTTCTGAGTTCGACTTCGACAGTCTCCGGTCTTTCCGTGGTGAATTGCGATTGGAGGTTGTGGAGCAATATCCGCACAGCCTAACACCTTGGGAATTCCTGGAACGTGCCGGGCTATGGGTGGACGGGGTACTAAGCCTCACTGGTGCCCTCCTATTCGCTAAGCACCCGACTCCAGGGACCGTTGTCTCTATGGTGAAATGCGTCGAGTATTTTGGCGAGTCACGTGCGGCGAGCAGAAGTGGCGTAACGCTGGAAGGCCCAATAGCCTCCCTAATAATCGGCGCCCGAGACTTTGTGGCAGAACGCGTCCAGAGGGGCGAGCGTCCCTCGGCGAACGTCGCACGCGCGGAGGCGTTCTACCGCTACCCCATGATCGCCGTTCGAGAGATCATCGCGAACTCGGTCGTGCATCGCGATTACAGCCGGGACGATTCCTGCGTCCATGTGCGTTTGTTCTCCGACCGTCTTGAGGTAGCCAGTCCTGGTGACTGGCAGGGACGGAAGATTGAATCCTCTGTGCCACACACGCTGGGCGATTTGGAGGGGCAGTCAGTCAAGCGCAACTTTCAACTCGCTCGGCTCCTTTCCTGGACCCGACTAGTCGAGGGGGAGGGCAGCGGAATTCCGACCGCGATCAGTGATTGCGAGTCATTGGGTACGGATCAGCCCACTGTTGTCCAAGAGGGCCACTTTGTTCTTGTAACCCTTCGTAGTGGTCGGCCCGATCCGGAAACCGCTCAGGCAGCAGAACGGCTCTTCATTTCTTATGCGACGCCGGATCGTGCGTGGGCTGAATGGGTGGCCTGGCAACTCATGGACGCCGGCTACGAAGTGGAGCTGGACACCTGGCACTGGGGGGCGGGGGGGAACTTCGTCCTACGGATGAACGAGGCGCTGGAGCAGGGCAGCCGGATGGTTGCGTTGTACTCGGCCGCGTACTTCGAGCCCGGCCGGTTCACCACGGATGAATGGACGGCAGTCTTGGCTGCGAGGGACAAGCTGGTCCCGCTGCGGATTGAGAAGGTGACGGCTCCGCCCATTCTGAAGTCGCTGATCTACAGGGACATGTTCGGTCTGGGGGAGGAGGCGGCACGGGAGGCGTTGTTGGCTGCGGTGCGTGGCCCGGCCGGTGTGTCGGAGTCGAGTCCGGGGTTTCCGGGGCAGCGTGGCACGAGGGGCACGTTGCGGCGGGTGGGGGAGTCGGGGCCACGTGTGCCGGGCAGTGGGTTGCCGCGGGTGTGGAACCTGCCAGGGCGGAATGCCGGTTTTACCGGCCGGGACGAGGCACTGGTGCGCACTCGAGAGCGGTTGGCCGGTACCGGGACGGTGGCGGTACTGGCGTTGAATGGGCGGGGCGGGGTCGGCAAGACCCAACTGGCCATCGAGTACGCCCACCGCTTCAGCAACGAATACGAACTGGCCTGGTGGATCAACGCCGAAGACCCTGCCCTCATTCCCGACCAGCTGGCCGCCCTCGCGGTGGAGACCGGCGCAGCCCAACCCGACACCTCCGTGGACGACGCCTTGCAGGCACTCGCCGACGAACTGCGGGGGCGGTCGCGGTGGCTGCTGGTCTTCGACAACGCCGAAGACCCTGCAGCGTTGGGGCAGTATCGGCCCGACGGACCCGGGCATGTGCTGATCACCTCCCGCAACCCCCGCTGGCACGGCCTCGCCGCCCCCGTCGATGTCGACACCCTGTCCCGCCCGGAAGCCGTCGCCCTGCTGCGCAGCCGCACCCCTCAGTTGAACGATACGGACGCCGACCGGATCGCGGAAGCGCTGGAGGATTTGCCGCTGGCTCTTGTGCAGGCTGCTCAGGCCCTGACCGCGTTCACCCCCGACCAGTATCTGGACCAGCTCGCTGATAATGCCGCGGAGGCCACCGACAACGGCGCCCCGTTGGGCTACCCGCACTCCCTGGCTGGCCAGATCCGCCTCAGCACCCAACGCCTGAACGGCCAGGACCCCGAAGCCGTCGCCCTGCTCAATGCCTGCGCCCTCCTGGCCCCCGACCCCTTCCCCCTCCACGCCTGCAAACTGCCCGGCGACCCGGACGACGGCGCGGTGGCCCGTATCCTGGCTAGCCCCCGCACCATGCAACGGACACTGGCCGCGCTGGACCGGCATGGCCTGGCCCGCGTTAGCGGCGGCACCGTCCAACTGCACCGCCTCACCCAAGCCGTCCTCCGCGACCAGCTCACCCCCGACCAGCACACCCAAGCCGCCGAGGACGCGAGCCGGCTCCTGGCCGCCGCATTGCCCGGCGACCCCTCCGATCCCGGCACTTGGCCGCTCTGGCACGCCCTGTTGCCCCACCTGCTGGCCATTTCCGCCACCGACCTCACCACCACCGACGCGCGCTACGCCGCCGGCGAAGCATGCCGGTACCTGATGGAGCGCGGTCAGGCTCACGTCGCCCTGGAACGCATCCAGCACCTCCACCAGACATGGATCCGTACCCTTGGCCCCGACCTCGACGACACCTTGCGAGCCGCTACCTCCCTGGCTCGCGCCTACGACGACACCGGCGACCATGCCGCCGCCCGCACCCTGGACGAGGACAGCCTCATCCGGCGCCGTCGTATTCTGGGTGAGGACCACCCCGACACCTTGCGCACTGCGAACAACCTGGCCATCCGGCTGGCAGCGCTCGGCGAGGTCGAGCAGGCTCGCGCCCTCGCCGAGGACACCCTGGCGCGGCAACGTCGTGTCCTGGGTGAGGACCACCCCGATACTCTGACCACTGCGAACAACCTGGCGGTGCGGCTTGAAGCGCTCGGCGAGGTCGAGGAGGCCCGCGCGCTGGGTGAGGACACGCTGGCCCGGCAGCGGCGGGTGTTGGGCGAGGACCACCCCAACACCCTGCGCACCGCAAACAACCTGGCCATCCAGCTGGCGGATGTGGGGCAGGTCGAGGAGGCTCGCGCGCTGGGTGAGGACACGTTGGCCCGGCGCCGGCGGGTGCTGGGCGAGGACCACCCCGAGACCCTGACCACGGCCTCCAACCTGGCCATCCGGTTGGCGGATGTGGGGCAGGTCGAGGAGGCTCGCGCGCTGGGTGAGGACACGTTGGCCCGGCGCCGGCGGGTGCTGGGCGAGGACCACCCCGACACCCTGATCACCGCCGAGCTTCTGGGGTTGTTGAATGACTCCGGAGAGGATTCCGACACCAGTGAGTGAATATCGGCGAGCCCCGCGTTAGGAGTTCGATCCACCGCGGCCTCAGCAGTGAGGACTTTGCGGAGCCATCGGCCATGAGAGGTAGCTCAAAGCTGCCTATGGCCGCTGCTGTTGATGTCAGCCGCGGCGTCAGATGTCGAACAGATCCGGATGTGAGCAGGGCTCCAGTGGAGCATCGGCCGGTCAGCGCTTCCACCAGACGTGCTGGTTCGAGCAGCACCAGACCATGCAGCGGGTGCGCCGTGCGCCATCGTTGATGTCAGGTCTGGATGTCAGCTTCGCCCCTGCTCGTCGTCCGTCACAGCGTCTGCAGTGTGCTGCTGCATGGCAGCTCGGTGAACGCTGCTTAAGATCCAGACGCCCGCGACGGCCCCAGCTGGGATGGCGATGAGGGACTGCCAGGGTTGAGGTATGAGGCTCCCAACGATGCCGCTCACGATCACGAGCGCCACCAACCTCACGGTCAGCGTTGGGCGCCGGATGGCGTGACGAAGAACGCCTGTCCAGGTGATCGACTTCATAGGAGCGTCGTCCGTCTTCATGGTGCAAAAAGTTACTGCCATGAAAGGGATTGGACGAGGCCTCGCGCACTGCGCTCCGACAATTGCAGAGCAGCTCGGTCAACGCGTACGTCGCCAGTCGCCACCCGTAGACTGCGGCCGCTGCTGGTTCAGGGCAGTGCCACACCAAGACCTCCGCGCCGACCACAGCCCCTCCAGGACTGGTGAGGGCGGTCGCGTTTATGGAACCTCCAGCGCTGGAAAGCACACTAGACGCAGGCTACTTGGCGAGAGTGATAGGAGACACTCGGCTGGGGAGCTGCGGACCGCCAGGGCCTCATGGCGCGCCGAGCTGGGTGAACGGCTGGTTGTGGGCTTCGCAGGCTCAGCTGCATTCACCAGCTGGGCAGGTAGTTGAACCGCAGCAGCTCGCTGCGGAAGTAGATGTGGTGTCCCCCAGCGGCATCCCAGTTAGCCTTGTATGGTGGCAAGTTGAGGGGAATCGGATGGAGCGGATCTTCGTTAGCTATCGTCGCGAGGATGGTGCGGCAGAGGCCTGGTTGCTGCAGGAAAAGTTGAGTGATCATCTGGGTGGTGCGGCCGTTTTCTTGGACACATCCTCTGTATCGCCAGGAACCATTTGGCCTGACCGACTACGCCAGGCGCTGGACAACGCATCTGCCGTACTTGTGGTAATCGGCCCGAATTGGATAACGGCGTCTGACGAGTGGTCGCGGCGGAGAATTGACCTGCAAGACGACTGGGTTCGCTTGGAAGTAGAGAAGTCATTAGATTCAGATAAGGCCGTCCTGCCGATTTTGGTTCGGGGTGCTATAATGCCTCCCGCCGAATCACTCCCGAAATCAATTTCAGCACTTGCGTTGCGGCAGGCCATTGAATTGCGCAGCGCCAATGATGTTGATCTGATTGTGAAGCATCTGATCAGACTGCTGGGAGTTTCGAAGTCGGATCGGAGCACGAGATTGTTTCCGCGCCCCGCCCCGGAGTTGCCCGACCTCTTGAGTGAGGAGAAGATCGAGGTAGCGCTGAGGGGAACTCTGCGTCAATGGCGCATACAGCAGCGTAAGCTCGACGAAACCTCACCGGGGACCAAGGGTGCGACACCGGAAGCGGTTGGGCTGTACCGCGAGTATCGATTTCGGACTTTCCGAGACGCAGTTTCATTCATGCATGTGACTGCCCCGGGTTGCGACATCGCGATTCACCATCCGGTTTGGGAAAACATCTGGCGCACCGTTCGGATCTACCTCACCACTTGGGATATCGGTCACCGCATTTCGGACCGAGATGTGCAGCTGGCTAAGTATTTCGAGCGAGCATACGAGGATTTCCCTGAAGCGGATCGCGTCGACTGACTCGAGGCGCGTACGAGGCACTGCGATGCCGCTTCGATGCCAGTCGCACCCTCAGCTTGGGAAGTTTGGGTGCTTAACACGCGTCTGGCACGGGCTTTCCGACGGTTCCTGAGGCTTGTCGGGCTGGGCATGTCGGTGGCGGCCGTGGTGGTTGTCGTGCGCCGTTGCTGTGCGTCATGTCCTTCGTTGTGAGGTTGTGCGGGCGGGCGCGTGAAGCAGCGAGGGTGATGAGGCGTGGTGGGTCAGTCGCTGGTGGGTACGGCTTGCAGGAGGTTGGGGACGCCGCAGGCGCTGGCGAGGAGGTCGGCGTAGGCGGTAAGGATGCGGCGGGTGTCGGTGAGGGCTGCGCGGAGTTCGTCGGACTGGGGCCAGAGTTGCTCGTGGTCGCGGCGTGAGCGGTCGGCGGGGCGCTGGTTCTCCCAGTCCTCCAGTGCCGGGTGCCAGCGGGCGAGCAGGGGGCGGATGCCGAAGTTGAGCATGGCGACGGCGAGGTAGCCGAAGTTGTACTGTCCGTTGCGTTTGGGCTCGGCCACTTCGGGGCCGTGTCGGCGCAGGACGTCGCGGGTCGTGGCGAAGAGGGAGTACAGGCTGCTGAGTGCTTCCCGCAGGAGGCCCTCGTCGGTGCGCAGGGGGACCACGGAGACCCGGGTGACCAGTTCTACGTAGACTTCCCAGGCTGCGCGGCGTTCGGCGTCGTTGGGTTCCCAGGTGCCGGAGATCTCCAGCACGTGCAGGTTCAGTTTCACATCCACGCTCTTGGGTGCGCGCACCATGACCGTTCTCCTCGGCTGCTGACGGTGTGTCTTGTCCTCGGTTTCCTTGACTCACGTTACTGGGGTAGATCACATGGCGGCGTGTGGCAGGACACGGGGTGCTGCGGCGGCGTGGTCGATGCCGGGTTGTTGAGTCCGAAGGATCTGTGGATCGTCCAGTGGGATGCCGCGCTGTGGTCTATGTCTGGTCTGTGCTTGTGGGATCGCCCGGGTCGGCTGACTCCTCATGTGGCGCAGGTTCGTCCTGGGGTTGTACGGCGTTCATGATCGATGCTGCTGCCTCGTCCGGCAGCAGTTCGTCGAGGAGATAGCGGAAGGCGTCGTCGCCGAGGAGAGCCCTCTGCCGGCCGAGCCAGTAAAGGCTCCTGACGGGCGGCCTTCCGATATCTAGTTCAAGCGCCAGCGCCTGCAGCATGTACGGCACGCCGTCGGCGGGGCGTTGCTGCTTGGTACGGAGCACGCCCAACTGACCGTAGCTGGAGGCGATGCCGGCGCGGTCGCCGAGCTCCTCCTCGATGGTGAGGGAGGCGCGGTAGCGTTCCTCGGCCTGCTGGTAGTCCCCCCGCAGCTCCGCGATGATGCCGAGCTGATGGTGGCTGCGGGCGATGCCGGCGCGGTCGCCGAGCTCCTCCTTGATGGTGAGGGCGGCGCGGTAGCGTTCCTCGGCCTGCCGGTAGTCCCCCCGCAGCTCCGCGATCATCCCGAGCTGGTGGTAGCTGGCGGCGATGCCGGCGCGGTCGCCGAGCTCCTCCTTGATGGTGAGGGCGGCGCGGTAGTGGTCCTCGGCCTGCCGGTAGTCCCCCCGCAGCTCCGCGATCATGCCGAGCTGGTGGTGGCTGCGGGCGATGCCGGCGCGGTCGCCGAGCTCCTCCTTGATGGTGAGGGCGGCGCGGTAGTGGTCCTCGGCCTGCTGGTAGTCCCCCCGCGCCTGCGCGATCCTGCCGAGCTGGTGGATGTGGGCGGCGGCAGGGCGGGAGCGGGCCGGGAGCCAGGTGAGGGTCTCTTCCGCCAGGTGTTGTTCCCAGTCCCAGGCGCCCCAGGTGTGCAGCTGTGCGCACACGTGCCGTGTGACGGTGTCGGCTTGGTTGAGATCGCCTGCCTGGTGGTGGTGATGGCGTGCCTCGATGAGCTGGGTGATGTCGTCGGTGGGTGGCTGGGGCCAGACGTTGACGCGCCACTGCCAGTAGGCGGCGGCCCGCTGGTGAGCGGCTTTGAGGGTGTCGGGGCGGGCGCGTTTTCGGAGGGCGTCGGCGGTCCAGTGGTGCACTGTCAGGCCGCTGGGTGGGCTGCCCGGCTCGGCCTGGGGCGCGGGGGCCGGTGAGATCAGCCCGAGGTCCAGTAGCCGCCTCAACGCCTTCTCGGCCTGGGCGTCCAGGACGACCGGTGGCCGGCGTAGCTCCTGCCAGATGGTTTCGTATTCGGTGATTGTGCCGGGCGGCAGGCCATCGCCGTCCTTCGAGCCTGCTGCGGCCGCGCGGGCCTCATCGATCCGGGTGTTCACCGTTTGGAGGCGCTGGTGGAGGGCGGGGGCGGGTTCGGGGGGTGCGGTGAGATCCGACAGCTGCCAGGCGGTTCCGGTGGAGTCGACCGGGGTGCGGTAGACGGCCATCCCTTCCAGCAGCCCTCGCGCCCCTGGCACGCCGTTGAGCTGGTCGAGCAGGGTGTCGAGGAGGATGTCGTCGACCGCGAGGGTGACGGTCTCGGCCAGTGCCGTGTCCAGATCACCCTGGACCTCTGCCATCCAGCGCTCCGGATCGGGAACGCCGCGGGCCTCCAGAGCGGCCTCCAGACGGTCGGCGATGTCGGGGAAACGCGCCTGGCCGCCGCGCAGCAGGGCGTCGAGGTATTCCAGCGCCCGCGGGTGGCCTCCGACATCGGCGTACGCACGCCGCTGGTCGGCTGGGGTGAGGGCGTCCAGGCCGGGCAGGCGCCAGATGAGTTTGCGGGTCTCCGCCAGTGACAGCGGCCCCAGATGGTGAGCGGTGAGCCGCTTGTGCGTGCGTCGGGGGAGGTGGAAGGGGTAGCGGCTGGTGACCAGCAGCCGGGTACGCGGGCCTGCCGCCGCCCACGCGGCCAGCAGATCCGCAAGCTCCGCATCGGCCGGCTGCCATCCCTCGCCGGACGGCGCGGGGGTGAGGAGGTCTTCGGCGTTGTCCACGATCATCAGGGCCGGGAGCCTTGGCAGCACGATCTGGCGGACTAGCTCCCACCGGTCCCGCCACGGTGTGCGGGCGTCCGTCAGGGCCACGGCGACCTGCCGCAAAGGGTCCGTCTCCGCCAGCCCCCTGGTCAGGCAGTGGGTGGTCAGGCACTGCCGCAGGGTTTCCAGGACGGCGTCGACGGTGTGGGTCGTAGCAGCGGAGACCGGTACGACCAGCCGGTGCTTTGTGCCGTAGTGGTGCAGCAGCTCGGCGGCCAGCGTGGACTTGCCGACCCCGCCGATCCCGTGCACCAGCACCCCGGCCCGCTGCGGGTCCCGCAGGGCGGATAGCAGTCGGCGCAGCTCGGCGCGGCGGCCGACGAAGTCGCCGACCTTACGCACCACCATGCCCTCATCCAGCACGGTCTCCGGCACGACCGGCACCTGCTCGTCGCCGTAGGCGCGGTCGAACAGGGGTAGTGGGGGGCCTGCCAGGAACAGTGTCGGAGTGGCCCACTCCGGCCACCCGATGCGCGGATCCCGGTCTGGCAGCTGGCGGCGCCGCTTTTCCAGGGTGCGGCGGGCCTTCGAGAGCGCGGTCAGCGGGTTGGGATGCTCTGCCCGCGCCAGCGTCTGGTACATGTCTGCGGCCAGTTCGGTGGCGTAGTGGTCGGTGACGGCTTCGGTCATCGCCAGCACCGCCGGCACCCCGCGCTCCAGCAACGCGCGCGCCAGACCCGCCCGGATCCTCCCCTCCGCATCACCATCAACGGCGGGGCCCGTGCTGCCCGCGTCCGGGTTCCCTGCTTCCTCGCCCGGGGGCTGCTCTGGCGATGCCTTCGCATCGTGGGGCAGGGGGGTTTGGGCGGTGGAGCAGCCGGCCAGCACCACCAGCGGAACACCCCGATCGGCGGGCAGAGCCTCCATGAATCGTTGCGCGTCGACCTCGTCGGCGTGCCCCTGCCCGTCTTCGAGCAGCAGCACCCCAGGGGCGGCGTGGCAGGACAGGTGCAGGATGTGGAAACGCTCCTGCTCCAGGGCCGCACGGATCTCGGCCAGGCTGCCCCAGTTCAGCACCCGCACATACGCGCCCTGCCCGGAGCGCGCCGGGTCGACCGCGTCCAGGATCCGGCTCAGCTCCCGCTCGTAGTCGAGGAGTTCGCCTCCGCCGGATTCGGGGCTGGCCACCACCGCCAGGATCCGCAACGGCCCCGGCACCCGCACCGCCACCGGCGGGCTGTCCCGCCGCACGGTGCGGTACAGCTCCACCTGCTCCGACAACACCAGCGGACCCGCCGTCCCAGGAACGGTCAGGGTCTCCCACGGCAGATCCACCCATGTCGGATCATCCACCGCCAGCCCGATCCGCAACGACGCATTCCGCGCCCGGGCCAGCTCTTCCTGCCGGGCCAGTTCACTCGCCGCCCCACCGTGAACGAACCGCTTTCCCAGCACCTCCCCCACAGCGACCAGTGCCCCCGCCGGCCCTGCGGGAGCGGCTGCCTCCTCCAGCAGCGGCAGCTGCCGCAGGGTCATCCCGCCCGTCGCCCGCGCGCGGGCCCGTTGCAGCCCCCACAGCTTCTGCTCAAGATCACGGTCCACTCCCTGCGGAGCACAGGACACCTCACGGTCCGCGGTGGAGAACACCACCGATTCCGCGTCGATCCGCAACTCCGCGTGCGTGGGCCCGTCCGGCTGGTAGGCCGTGGCCGGCAGCTTCAGCGGCCCGCCCCGTTCCGGACGCTGCCCCGACGGCAGCCCCCGCACCGCCCGCTCCACCTGCCCCACCAGCCCCACATACTGTTGCGGGGATGCCGCATGACGGAAGTCGACGTACAGCCGTGATGCGATGAACGGCGGCAGTTCCACCTCGCCCAGCAGGACCGGGATCAGGTACTGTCCTCGCGCCACCGCGGCCGTCACGGCGGCCGCGAACTCCTCACCGTACCACCCGGACGCCACCCAGTGCCGACTGACGACGGCCACCACAGCACCGGGCTTTCGCCAGCCCGTCCTGCAACCGTGACGCCACCAGCTCGCCCCCGGCCACCTCCCACTGATCCAGCCACACATCAAGGCCCAGCAGGTGCAGGTTCTCCGCCAAAGTCGTCGCCCACGACTTGTCCTCATGCGCGTAGGACACGAACGCGTCGTACCGCCCGGCACCCGTCACACCGCACCCCCGAACTGGGCACTCCCGCCGAAAGTGAGCGCCCCGGCAACTGGTCTTCACGCCGGCCACACGCTAGGGCACCCCACGGGACCCCACGCCAGCAATGGCCGGATTGCCTCATACCCATCGACGCCCGGCGATAAGACCCGCGGGCCCTGTACATCTGTTGCCCGAACTGGATGCACCAGCCAGCCAGGCGGTCTCACACGAGGTCGGTGCAGCGGCTTTGGGGTGGCGCTGCTTTGGCGCGAGTGATCATGGCCCCGTAAGCTTCCGGCGCGTCGGGCAGGTGGTGGACCTGCCCGGTAAAGCACGACGTTGGGGCCATGATCTTCGAGGCTCGCGCCAAAGTGGCTCCGTAAAGCCGCGGAACCGACCGCCCCAGCCGCGACGTACCCCTTCCCTGGCATCAGGCGGCGGATTGCTGTGCGCGCGGCACGGGCGCCGGCCGGGCTGGAGCGGGGCGGAGACAGGAGCGCAGGCCCGGCCGGGGGTCGGGCCGCGCGCGGTGAGCGGAGCGAGCCGCACTTGATCAGGTAGGGGAAGTTTCGCGTCCTGCAGTTCACACTTCGTGAGGCAGAGTAGATCGGAAGTCGCCTTCGGCTCCTTGCCTATTGAGAGGTCGGCTCCGCCGACGGGCTGCAACACCCCGGGGTGTTGCAGCCCGTCGGACCGGCACTCGGCGCGTGCTCCCGGCGCAATTCCTGCGCACATGGCTCCGGAGGGCACGCTGTGTCGAGTCGCCATGAGTGGCCTGACCTGCAACTTCTTGAATCAGAACCCGTAAGGCCGACGATCTCACTCGCCGCTCACTCGCATCGGCTCACATTCGACACCATCACCGCTTCCCCCTTGACTGAGCTCGCTGGGCAGAGCTCCGGGGGCGGTGTGGGCGGTCGGCCCACTTCCACCAGATTCGCTGGTTGTAGCCCGTCGGGATATCAGCGGAGCACCGGTGATGACTGTCGGTGCTGTCTGCCAGGATCCAGGGCCATGATGAGCACATCTGCCTGGGAACGACTGACCGACCCGGGCGTGACCGCCCCGCTTGCTGACCGGCGGCCCCGCGGATCCCGCGCCGTGCGCTGTGCGGACTGCCGCCGGGCGCTCCTCGACGAGCAGCGCCTGCCCCGCGGCCGGCAGGCCCGCTGCCCCGACTGCCAAAAGGCGTTCGACGCCGGACCGGCCGCCGGATCCTCGGGAAGCGCCCGCGACCGCCGCCTGCGCCGCGCCTTCAACCTGACCGAAGAACAACTCGCTCTCTTGATCGCCGCGCAAGGCGGTACATGCGCACTGTGCCGCAACCGGCCGCCCACCGCAGTGGACCACGACCACGCCACCGGAGCCGTCCGCGGGGTCCTGTGCCCCGGATGCAAGCGCGTACCTGACCCGCGTTCACGTCGCGGGCGGTGGTAACCCGTGGTCGGCTTGCTGCTGATCTGCGCCCGCGCAGTCGCCTCCGGTGCCCGGACCGTCACCGAGATCACCGAGTGGGGACTGCGGGCCAGCACCGTGGTGCTGGAAGAATTCGGGATCCGCCGCCACCTGCCCGGACGTCGAGCAGCTGATGCATCCGACGGCTTCTCACCCAGCCCCGGCGCGTAAGAGCCTGCGCACCCGTGCTGCCTGTCGACCGAGCGTATCCAGAAGTCTTGTGCATGACGGGGGACGTGGCCGCCGGGGGCGATGGGCGTTGTGGTCCACCGGGTCCACTTGGCCCAGTCGTCACCGGACGCGGCGTCGCCGTGATGTCCGGCGGCGACCTCGACCGGTTATGCGGCGAGTGTCGCCAGCGTCTGCTCGGGTGCGGTGAGGATCGAGAAGTGGCCTTGGCCGGGATGGATGTGGAGGCGTGCGCCCGGTATCGCCGCGGCGAAGCGGCGGGCGTGCTGGAGCGGGACGGTGGTGTCGGCGTCCCCGTGGTGGATCGACGTGGGTACCCTGATCGACTCGAGGTCGAAACCCCAGGGTTGGGTCAGCACGCGCAGATCCTGCCCGACTCCCCAGCTGCCGCGGTGGAACGCTCGCAGGTAGTTGGTCAGGAAGGCCGCGCGCGCGTCCGACTGGGCGAGGGCATGCCGGTCGCCTGCGGGCATCTCGCTGGTCGCCAGGCGAAGGAACAGCCCTGGTTCGCGGCGCGCCAGCGTGGCCAGGCGGCCGAGAAACCAGCCACCGAAGGCCGGAGCGTGCCGGGCGATCTGCAAGGCCGCGCGCTGCCCGGCTGCCATCCCGCGGGTGGGCCAGGCAGGCGGGCCAAGGGGCGCGATGAGCACCAGGCTGCGGACGCGGTCAGGCAACTCGGACGCGCAGGCGGCGCGAACGCGCCGCCGCCGGAGACGCCGAGCAGCGCCACCGAGTCGACGTCCAACGCGTCCAGGATCAGGGTGGCTTCCGCAGTCCAGTCCACGACCCGCGGCAGGCGACGGGCGTCGGTGCCGCCGATGCCGGGGCGATCCGGGGCGATGAGGCGCAGTCCGAGCGCGTGGGCCGCGTCCGCGAAGCCGTACGCGGCCAGCCGGGAGTCGGCCAACCCGTGGCAGAACAGCACCGCAGGCGCGCCCGACTCCCCCACCACCTCGACCGCGATCACCCCGCCATCGGCTCGACGCAGCTCCATACTCGTATCGTCTCCCGTGTCCTTGATCTGAGAGCTGCCTGAGCGGCTTTTCCAGAGGTTCTGCCGGTAGCCGGCTGGGAGCCAGGGGCCGGTCCGGGGGCTGCGGCGGTCACGAGCCGGCCCGGTGATGCTCTTCGACAACGCCTGGACCAGCCCCTGGCTCCCCGACAGTCACTCGCAGGACTACTGGAATCGCGCTTAGCTGTCGCTGGCTGGTCCGGTGGCCTGGGCTTGCTCGGCGGCGAGTAGCCGTTCGAGGTTGCTCCGCGCGCTGTCGAGCGTGGCGAGCATCCGCGCACGGGTTTGCTCGAAATGGGGTTCCACCTCGACGCCGAGGTCATGTCGCAGCGTGACCCGCAGCAGGTGCACGCCATCCGAGAGCGGGCCGCTGAACCATATCTTCGCCCGCTCATACGTCCCGTCGGGAGTGCTCGGCAACTGCTTGACGACTGAGTAACCGACTCCGAGCGCCCTGTTGAGCTTGGAGGCTACCTGCAGGACATCCTTCGCCAGTGCCATCTGCGCCTGGGAGTACTGGTCGCCCCAGGCATCCTTTGCGGCGTCGAGGACTGCCCGGTCGACGCTTTCACCGCGTTCGGCTGCTCGGACGGCGTCTTGGGCGGCGATCCGGTAAGCGCGAGCTGTGGTGTTCAGATGGGCATAGAGATCACGCTTGGCTTGCAGCGCTTGCTCGTTGAGCTCCTGTTCCCGATCACGATCCGCGCGCTGGTTCTGCTCTGCCGCTTCGGCCCGGCTGGCGCGCTGGCTGAGCACTGCCCCTCCCAGAGTCCCGCCCAGCGTTCCTCCGACGCTGATGAGCGCAACGGCAAGCGTGGTCACATCCACGAGATCCCCCACTCGTCCATTTAGCTGTCCGTGGGCGGCGCCTGAAGACGGCATGACAGGCCCCTACGCCATGGTCATGATCCTCACACACGGCGTATGGTCCAAGACCGGGACGACGAGAATGAGGTGCAGCTCTGCTCGACTCTTTGCTGGCCCAAAGGCGGACCGGGCCACCCCCTCTGCCCGGCTTGCCGCGGCCGCGTCCGCGCATCCCTCTCTCGCGCACATGTTCGACCCCCGGCGCTCTGTTGATTAGGCGCGATCACGAGTCCCAACGGGCGATGACGGCTTCCGCGACGCTGAAGTCCACATCACACTCGGCGCACTGTGCTTTGCCGAAGACGTAGGTCAACCTTTGTGCGACGTCGGATTGGCCATCGGCGAGGGCACGGGCGTGGAGCCTTCGAGCCAATCCTTCCAGGGCTGAGGGAGCCTGTGGTTGCAGAGGCATCTTCCTCGCAGCAGTCGGCTTCATGTACATGCTGTCTGTGGTCGAAAAGTAGCCGTGCTCGCCGAAGACTATGAAGTTCTCCGTACTGCACGCGGGGCAAGGCACCTCGTACTCTTCGTCGTTCAGTCCGTCGAGTTGTTCGCCCCAGACTTCTACGCCCTCGAAGCTGAGGAGCGTGCCCAGCAAGTAGACGTAAGTGGTGGGGTCGTCGGTGAGTCCGGGGTCGTGGAGGGCTTCCTCGGTCAGTTGCCCCAGGTCGGCTACCTCCGAGGGGTAGGTCACGTGGGGATCTTGATCGCCGTATGGCTGATCCGTGCTGGCCACGATGGAGCCGGCCAGGCAGAGCGGCATCTGTCGGTCTGCAGGCGACCACTGGCGCGCCAAGTCTCGGAGGGCAGGCAAGGCCGCGTAGCTTGCCGAGTAGACGGTGCCCTGATGGCACAGCCGAGACCAGAGTTCGTTCCAGCCTGGGTCCTGTGGGGCCGGGCTCACTGCGTCGAGCAGGCCGGGAATGTCTTCTGCCGTGCCGTAAGCGTGTTGGAGCTGGGACCAGTCCGTCATACCGGTGATCTAAGCAGTCGGGTGCTGCGGACATCATGGCTGGCCGGATGCGGCGGGGGTTCTGCGGGGCGCGACGACCGCGGGCTTGAGAACGGGCCGAGCT
>NZ_JBSFJX010000182.1:0-16597 GCF_053598275.1 Streptomyces sp. NPDC001156
GCACGTGGTCCAGACACATCCAGGTCCGCCGGGATCACCCGGATGTCCGGGTGCCGGTCGTCGTTGCGAGATCAGGCGAGGCCGTCACCGCCCGCGGGACGGGACCCGTCATTCGGACGAGGACGGGCGCGTACGGCCGCGGGCGACCGCGAAGCCCGCGGCGGCCAGGCCGAGTACACCCACGACCAGGCCCGCGATACCGAGGCCCCGGGCGGTGGAGTCACTGGTGGCGGCGGCCTTTGTGGTGGAGTCGCCCGGCTTGTCCGCCGCCCCCGTGGCGGTGGAGGAGGAAGCCGCCGCCGAATCGTTGCCCTCCGCCGTGCCCTTGGCGGTCAGCTGGAGGACCGGTGCCGGGTTCTCCGGCTCGTCCGCGCCCTTCTGGGCCTCCTCGATCCAGCGGACGACGTTTCCGTCGGAGTAGGTCTGCAGTGTCTTGAAGGTCAGCTGGTCCGTGTCGTCCGGGAGCTGACCGAAGGCGACGTCGAAGTCCTGGTACTGGCCGTGCCGGATGCGGCCGCCGGTCCAGGTGATCTCGGAGACGGCGTCGGTGATGGTGCCGTCGTCCGTCTTGACCGGTGTCTTGAGCTTGGTGGTGGTCACCTGTGCGGTCCAGCCGTCCTGCGGGGAG
Organism: Streptomyces sp. NPDC001156; assembly: GCF_053598275.1. Taxonomy (NCBI): domain Bacteria; kingdom Bacillati; phylum Actinomycetota; class Actinomycetes; order Kitasatosporales; family Streptomycetaceae; genus Streptomyces; species Streptomyces sp. NPDC001156. The sequence goes on from NZ_JBSFJX010000182.1 coordinate 629, forward strand.
ACCAGCACACCGAGGACCGGGTGGTCGGTGGGCAGGAAGACCTGCACCTTGGTGGTCGCGGCGGTGTCCTCCTCGTTGGGGACCCGGAAGGTGAGCACACCGTCCGTGGCGCCCTTGGCGTAGCTCTCCGGGTGGACGGTGACGTGCGCGAAGGCCGCGCCCGCCGCGGTGAGGACACCGGCGGCGGTGAGGGCGCCGACGGTGGCGGCGCGACGCAAAGTGGTACGCATCGGGGACATGTGTGGGGAAGCTCCGTACTCGTGCTCGATTTTTGGGGGGTTAGATTCGGTACGGGGATCCCAGGGGCGGGCCGCGCCGGGACAGGGCGTGCCGCAGCAGCGCCTGCCGGAGCGGGCGGCGCAGCGGGCCGCGGGAGCGGGGCGGCCCGGCGTACTCGGGCAGCGGCACCGTACGCCGCCAGGCGGCGAGGCCCGGGACGAAGGCGACGGCTTTGCGCAGCAGCGAATAGAGGGCGGCCTCGCCGCGCCGCAGGCACCAGGAGCAGACCAGAGCGGCGGCCAGGTGAGCGGCGACGGCGTGAGAGGTCATCGCGTGCGGCTGGCCGGCCATGTGCATGCCGTGGGGCATGCCCGGCATGTCCATCGGCGTGGCCGGCCGGCCCGCCGCGTCGAAGCCGAGATGGAGTCCGCCCTGTACGAACAGCATCGCGAGACCGATGCCGAGGAGCGAGCGCTCCCTCCCGGCGAACGCCACTCCGCCGGCGAACACGGGAAGGAATCCCACCGCGTCCGCCCACACCGGTGGAGCGGAGCCGGTGGCCAGGGTGTGTCCCCCTGCGGCGAGCAGCATGCACACGACGGCGAACATCGCCGCGCGCACGCTCCGCACCGTCCAGGACACTGTCATTGCGTGGGATCCTCCCACGCGGAGATCGGCGATCATGTCGCTTTGCCAGGACAAGGCGTGTGAGGCGCGCCTCCGGGCCGCGTTCGGGCGGGGCGGCGCCGGGCACCTATCGTGACGGCCATGCAGTCCTACACAATCGGCCAGGCCGCCCGTCTGCTGGGAGTGAGCCCGGACACCGCGCGACGGTGGGCGGACGCGGGCCGGGTGGCGACCCGGCGCGACGAGAGCGGGCGGCGGGTCATCGACGGCAAGGACCTGGCCGCTTTCTCGGTGGAGCTGGCGCGCGGCGGCACCGGCGAGGAGGACGCCCCCTCGTACACCTCGGCCCGCAACGCGTTCCCCGGCATCGTCACCGCCGTGAAACTCGGCGACGTGGCCGCCCAGGTGGAGATCCAGGCCGGACCGCACCGCCTGGTCTCGCTGCTGACCCGGGAGGCCGTGGAGGAACTCGGCCTGGAGGTGGGGATGGAGGCCACCGCCCGGGTGAAGTCGACGAACGTACATATCGACAAGACCTGACGAGCGGGCGCCAACCGCCTCTCATGCCCCTGGGCCGTAACGGCCGTCCACCTTTATCGCGTTGATGCCGCTGACATAGCGCGCGCCGCAGCGGTCCTGCGGCAGCACGAGCTGGGGTCCGGACCGGTCGAGCGGGGTGTCGTCGATGCTTGCCGCGAGGAGGACGGGCGCACGCCCGAAGTCCGGGTCGATCTCCGCCCAGGACAGCAGGACGTAGTGGCCGTCCGCGCCCGTGACGAGGATCAGGAAGCGCAGCCGGTCCTTGCGCCGGCCGGGATCGAACACGGGACCCGCGGCCGAGAGCACGTCGTACAGCAGCGGACCCCTGAAGCAGTGGTGCTGTACGCCGCTGGTGGCGCACTCGAAACTGACCCGCCTCTCGCGCTGCGGCATGGCCAGCAGGTCGGGCACGGTCAGCCGGGCGGGACGCGCGAGGTCACCGGTGAGGCTGAGCTCCGCCGGCACCGCGGCGTCGGCGACCGGTTCCGTCAGGGTCTGGCCCACAGGTCACCACCTCCCGGATGTCAGTACCCGGGCGGCGACCCCGTACAAACGCACATACCGGCTCCAGAGGCCGATCACCCTGCTGATGCGATGCAACAGATGACTTCCGGATGGCATCTGCGTCATTATGATCGGCGTATCGGAGGGGTCCAGGGGTCCCCTCCCAGCCGAAAAGGGGAAGTGGACCCGTGATGACCCGTTCCGCGCGCCGCAGTCGGCGTCTGCTGCAGGTGACCGGCGTGGCGGCCGCCGCGCTGCTGGCCCTGAGCGCCTGCTCGTCCTCGTCCGACTCGAGTTCCTCCCCCACGTCCGACTCCTCGGCGTCCGCAGCGTCCACAGGGTCCTCGGCCGCGAAGCTGTCCGGCACCGTCACCGTCTTCGCCGCCGCCTCCCTCAAGGAGAGCTTCACGACCCTCGGCCAGGAGTTCGAGAAGCAGCACCCTGGCACGAAGGTGTCCTTCAACTTCGGCGGCAGTGACACCCTCGCCGCGAGCATCACCAGCGGCGCCCCCGCCGACGTCTTCGCCGCGGCCAGCCCCAAGACCATGGCCATCGTCACGGACAAGAACGACGCGGTCGGCACGCCCGCCACCTTCGTGCGCAACCAGCTGGAGATCGCCACCCTGCCCGGCAACCCGGACAAGGTCGCCTCCCTGAAGGACCTCACCAAGTCCGGCCTCAAGGTCGTACTGTGCGACAAGACAGTGCCGTGCGGTGCGGCCGCGCAGAAGGCGCTGGAGGCGAGCAACCTGAAACTCACGCCGGTGTCGTACGAACAGGACGTCAAGAGCGCCCTGACGAAGGTGGAGCTGAAGGAGGCCGACGCCGCGGTCGTCTACAAGACCGATGTGAAGGCGGCGGGTGACAAGGTGGAGGGCGTGGAGTTCCCCGAGTCGGCCAAGGCCGTCAACGACTATCCGATCGTCCAGCTCAAGGACGCGCCCAACGCCGAGGCGGCCAAGGCGTTCATCGCTCTGGTGCAGTCCGACGAGGGCCGCAAGGTCCTGACCGAGGCCGGGTTCCTCCAGCCGTGACCCGGCTCGACACGTCCGGCGCCGCGGCCGACACGCTGGTGGGCGTGCCGCGGCGCGGGCGTGTCCGCCGCCCGGGAGTTCCACTGCCGCTGCTGCTGCCCGCGCTGATCGGCCTGGCGTTCCTGCTGCTGCCGCTGATCGCCCTGCTCGTACGCGCCCCGTGGCGCACTCTGCCTGACCAGCTGACCAGCACACAGGTGTGGCAGGCCCTGCAGCTGTCCCTGGTGAGCGCCACCGCCGCCACCGGGGTGAGTCTGGTGCTGGGCGTGCCGCTGGCCTGGCTGCTGGCCCGTACCACCTTTCCGGGACGGGGTGTCGTACGGGCGCTCGTGACGCTGCCGCTCGTGCTGCCCCCGGTGGTGGGCGGTGTGGCCCTGCTGCTGGCGCTCGGGCGCAACGGAGTGGTCGGGCGGTGGCTGGACGCGTGGTTCGGGATCACTCTGCCGTTCACCACGGCAGGGGTGGTGGTGGCGGAGGCGTTCGTGGCGATGCCGTTCCTCGTCATCAGCGTGGAAGGCACACTGCGGGCCGCCGATCCTCGCTACGAGGAGGCCGCCACGACGCTCGGCGCCTCCCGCTTCACCGCGTTCCGCCGGGTCACGCTGCCGCTGATCGCGCCGGGCATCGCGGCCGGTTCCGTACTGGCGTGGGCGCGGGCGCTCGGTGAGTTCGGGGCGACCATCACCTTCGCGGGCAACTTCCCGGGCCGTACGCAGACGATGCCTCTGGCCGTCTACCTGGCCCTGCAGAACGACCCGGCGGCGGCCATCGCCCTGAGCCTGGTGCTGCTGGCCGTGTCGATCGCGGTCCTTGCGGGGTTGCGGGACCGCTGGATGACCGCGCCGTGACCCAGACCGGACAGGCGGCGACCGGCAGCACCCCCGCCGGCGCACACGGCGAAGGCCTCGACGCGCGGGTCGTCGTCGAGCGCGGCACCTTCCGGCTCGATGTGGCGCTGACCGTGGCGCCCGGCGAGGTGGTGGCGCTGCTCGGGCCCAACGGCGCCGGGAAGACCACCGCCCTGCGGGCGCTGGCCGGACTCGTCCCGCTCTCCGACGGCCATCTGCGGCTCGACGGCGCCCCGCTGGATCGTACGCCGCCCGAGTCGCGTCCCGCGGGAGTCGTCTTCCAGGACTACCTGCTCTTCCCGCATCTGACCGCCCTGGACAACGTGGCCTTCGGTCCACGCTGCCAGGGCGCGTCCAAGGCGGAGGCTCGCGCGGTCGCCGCCGCATGGCTGGAGCGCATGGGTCTCGCCGACCACGCCGGTGCCAAGCCGCGGCGGCTGTCCGGCGGCCAGGCCCAGCGGGTGGCGCTCGCCCGCGCCCTCGCCACCCGGCCTCGGCTGCTGCTCCTGGACGAGCCGCTCGCCGCGCTGGACGCCCGCACCCGGCTGGAGGTGCGGGCCGGACTGCGGCGCCATCTCGCCGAGTTCGAGGCGGTGGCGGTGCTCGTCACACACGACCCGCTGGACGCGATGGTGCTCGCCGACCGACTGGTGGTCGTGGAGCACGGCCGGGTCGTCCAGGCCGGCACGCCTTCGGAGATCGCCCGCCGTCCGCGCACGGACTACATCGCCCGGCTCGTGGGACTCAATCTGTACCGGGGCACGGCCGAGGGGCACACCGTGCGGCTCGACGCCGGCCCCGCGATCACGACCACGGAGGATCTGTCCGGACCGGCCTTCGTGGCCTTTCCGCCGAGTGCCGTGACCCTGTACCGGGACCGGCCGAGCGGCACCAGCGCCCGCAATCTGTGGCGGTGCGACGTGGCCGGCCTGGAGAGGCACGGCGACCAGATCCGCGCCGACCTCACCGGTGAGCTGTCCCTGGCCGCGGATCTGACCGCCGTCGCCGCGGCCGAACTCGGCCTCCAGCCGGGCGCCCCGGTCTGGGCGGCCGTCAAGGCGGCGCAGACGCACGCGTATCCGGCCTGACACGCCGCGCCGGTGCGGCCCGCCGATCCGGTCGCCGTGGGCTCAGCATAGGTACAGACGCTGACATTCCCTCACGTACCGCGAGGCGCACCCATGAACCTGAGCATCCGCAACCAGATCCCCGGGACCGTGACGGCCGTCACTCCGGGCGAGGTCATGGCGATCGTCAAGGTCAGATTGACGGGAGGTCAGGACGTGACCGCCGCGGTCACCATCGAGGCCGTCGACGAACTGAACCTCGCCCCGGGGGCCTCCGTGTACGCCCTGGTCAAGTCCACGGAGGTCGCGCTCGCGACCGCCGCCGTGGAGGGCATCTCCATCCGCAACCAGCTGCCCGGTACCGTCGAGCGTCTGACCACGGGCGAGGCCATGGCATCGGTGAGGGTCACGGTCGCGGGCGGTGCGCTGACGGCCGTGATCACGCGGCTCGCGGTGGAGGACCTCGCCCTGGCGCCCGGCTCCCCGGTCGTCGCCCTGATCAAGTCGACCGAGGTCGCGCTGGCGACGGCCTGAGCCCTCGCCGCCCGGTCAGCTGCCGCGACGCGGCGGCGTTCACCCGAATCGCTGATCACGGGAACGTTCGCCACCGCACTATCGTCTACAGTTAAGTAGACGGTCTACATGATTGTAGTCATGCTGGGTGGCGCCGTGCCGCCCCCAGCCTCCCCCATGGAAGGGCACGCGACGATGGCCACACCCCTGTCACTGGGAGCCCAGCTCGCGGTGAACGTGCTGGACGCCCAGTCCCTGCTCGCCGCCTTCGGCGTGCTGGGCGTCGGCGTGGTGATGTTCGCCGAGACGGGCCTGCTCATCGGCTTTTTCCTGCCCGGCGACTCCCTGCTGTTCACGGCGGGCCTGCTCTGCACGGGCTCGGGTCAGCACGGAGTGAAGCTGTCGCTGCCCCTGCTGCTGGTCGCCGCGGCCGTCGGTGCGATCGCCGGGTCCCAGTGCGGCTATCTGATCGGGCGCAAGGCGGGCGGCACGCTCCTCGCCCGCAGCCGCTCGGCCCGGCTGAAGGAGGGCGCACAGCGCGCCGAGGAGCTCCTCGACCGCTACGGGCACGCGAAGGCGATCGTCCTGGCCCGCTTCGTCCCCGTGGTGCGCACGGTGCTCAACCCGATGGCCGGCGCACTGCACGTGCCCGCGCGGACCTTCACCCTCTGGCAGGTGGTCGGCGGCCTCCTGTGGTCCCTCGGCCTCACCCTCGCCGGATACGCCCTCGGTTCGTCGGTGCCGAATGTCGACAAGTACCTGCTGCCGATGATCGCGGTGATCGTCGTGGTCTCGCTGATCCCGCTCGCCCTGGAGCTGCTGCGCTCCCGCCGGGCCGCGAAGGAGGGTGTCCGCGAATGACGGAAGCCTTCGACGGAGCGTGGGTGGACGGCTCGGCCTACACCGACGTGGTGGGCCTCGCCCACCGCGCGCCTTCCTGGCTCGACGCCCTGATCTCCGCCTGGTCGACATACGGGCTCGGCCTGTTCGCCGTACTGATGCTCGCCGGCTGGTGGCGGGCACGCCGCACCGGCTCCGGCGCCGCGGCGGTCGCCCTCGCGGTCCCGTTCGTGGTCGTCCTCGCCTATGCGCTGAACGACGCGCTGAAACTGGTCGTCCGCGAGGACCGCCCGTGCCAGAGCCTGCGTGTGGTCACGCTCGAAGCGTGCCCGGCCCCGGGCGACTGGTCGTTCCCCAGCAACCACATGGCGATAGCCGCGGCGGCCGCGGTCGCCCTGTACTTCGTCTCCCGCCCCATCGGCCGCACGGCGCTGGTCGCCTCCGGCGCGATGGGCGTGTCCCGGGTGTGGGTCGGTGTGCACTATCCGCACGACGTGATAGCCGGGTTCGTTGTGGGAGCCCTCGTCGCATCGGTCGTGATGATCCCGTTGACCCGCCACCCCGATGCCCTGGCCCGCCGTCTGGCGACCACCCGGCTGCGTCCGCTCCTCTCGGCGTCCGCGGCCGCGCAGGACCCCGCTCCGGACCGGGCGGCCACTCCCACCTGACCGGCCCGGGCCGGCACCCGCGAAGCCCCGTCCGACCGGCGCGCGACCCCATGGAGGACCATGCGCCACAAGATCCTGGTCGTCGAGGACGACCACGCCCTGCGGGACGTGCTGCTGCGCGGCCTGTGGGAGGAGGGGTTCGACACCGTGCCCGCCCCGGACGGCGCCACCGCCCTGCGGCTGGCCCGCGACGACGTCTCCGCGGCGGTCCTCGACATCGGACTGCCCGACGCCGACGGCCGTGACGTCTGCCAGGCGATCCGGGCCAACGGCTTCCTCGCGCCGGTCGTCTTCCTGACGGCCCATCACCGGCTCCCGGACCGGCTGTCCGGCTTCTCGGCCGGCGGCGACGACTACCTGTCCAAGCCGTTCCACCTCGCCGAACTCGCCGCCCGGCTGCGCGCGGCGGTCAAGCGGGCCGCTCCCCGCCCGGCCGCGACCGCGGGCGACCTGGTCCTCGATCCCGTGCGGCACCGCTTCACCGTGCGCGGCGGGCACGTCGACCTGACGCCGACGGAGTTCCGTCTCCTCGCCGCGCTGATGGCGGCGCGCGGGGACATCGTGCGCCGCCGCGAACTGGTCCGCGCGGGCTGGCCCGAGGGCGCCCTGGTCAGTGACAACACGCTGGACCAGTATCTGACCCGGCTGCGCCGCAAGCTGCGCGAGTCGGGCAGCGACCTGACGATCGGCACCGCGCGCGGCATCGGGCACCGGCTGTCATGACGGCCGTCCCCGCCCGGCTCGTCGCGCGCCCGGCACGGGCGGCGGCCCTGCTCGCCCGGCTGGCCCCGAGCACGCTGCGCGGCCGTCTCTCCCTGGTGGCGCTCACCACCGCCGCGCTCATCATGGTGATCCTCACCATCCTCTTCAACACGGTGGTCCGGCAGCACCTCCAGCGCCAGGCGGACGACGAACTGCGCACCCGGGCGGCGGCGGTCGCCACGACGGTCGACACCAGCGGCCCGAAGGTGCGCGTCCTGGAGACCTCCAACGACGCGCTCCTGGACGCCAACGTCTGGATCTACTCCGGTGCGCGCCTGCTCGAACAGCCCGCCTCCACCACCGCGCGGGGGCCGCTGACCCGCGTCGCGTACGGCTTGGTGGCGCACGGCGGCCAGGACTGCGTCACCGCCGAGGACCGTCACGCCGACGGACCCGTCCGGCTGTGTGCCGAGCCCGTGGCCCAGCGCGCGGGAGGCAGTGCGGCGACCGTCGTCACCGCGTTGGACCTCTCCCCGTACCGCAGTTCGGCGGACACACTGCTGCTGGGATCGTTCGTCCTGGACACCGTGATGCTCGCCTGCACCTATGCGCTCACCCGTCTCGCGGTCGGACGGGCGCTGCGTCCCGTGGGCACCATGACCGACCAGGCCACGCAGTGGAGCGCCGTGGCCTCCGAAGAACGCTTCGGCGCATTGGGCCGGCCAGCGGAACTGGCCAGTCTCGGGCTGTCGTTGGACGCTCTCCTCGACCGCATCCGGGCGGTGCTGCGTCATGAACGGCAGCTGACCGCGGAGCTGTCGCACGAACTGCGCACCCCGCTCAGCAGGATCGTCGCCGAGCTGGACTGGTGGCAGGCCCGCCCGCGCACGGACGCCGAGACAGGGGCCGCCCACGCCGTGATCGCCGACGCCGCCCAGTCGATGCGCACCATCTGCGACACCCTGCTGAACGACGCCCGCGAGGGCACGTCCACCGCTCCGGGGACGGCCGAAGTGCTGCCGGCGCTGCGGCGTCTGGCCTCCGGCCTCGCCGCCCCGGCTCAGCTGACGGTCGAGATCCGCGCAGGGGACGAGCGGCTGGAGGCGGGGGTCCCGGCCGCCCTGCTCCAGCGGACGGTCAGTCCGCTGCTCGCCAACGCCCTGCGCTTCGCCCGCTCGTACGTCGCTATCGAGGCCCGGCGCACGGTCGACGGCGTACGGATCGACGTCACGGACGACGGTCCCGGGGTGCCGGAGTCGTTCGCCGGGCGGCTCTTCCAGCCCGGGCAGCGAGCCGATCCGCACGACGGGCACGGAGGTGCGGGCCTCGGGCTTCCGCTCGCGCGACGCCTGGCCCGCTCGGCCGGCGGCGAGGTGCACCACGATCCCGGCCACACCCCGGGCGCGCGGTTCGTGGTCACCCTGCCCGCCGGCTGACGGGATCCCGGCCATCGGCGGCCGGCGGCGGTGCGACGGCGTGTCTGCGCTCCTGGACGTGGGCGTAGGCCATCAGGACCAGCAGGATCGCGAGCAGCACGGCCGACGAGCCCGCGGTGCCGAGGTCGAGGCCGCCCTTGTCGGCCGGCTTGGTGAGGAAGTCACCGGCGGTGGCGCCGAGCGGGCGGGTGAGCACGAAGGCGATCCAGAACAACACCACATTGGGCACCGCGGGCACCCGCATCAGGACGACGAGCACCAGCAGCGCACCGGTCACGAGCAGCGCGCCGCCCCCGTAGCCGAGGCCGGAGCTGTCGGAGAGGAAGTCGCCCATCGAGGTGCCGAGGGTGTTGGAGACGAGGATCGCCGACCAGAAGAGGGCCTCGCCGCGGAAGGTGACGATGTCGCGGATCTGGAACGTCATCCCGGTCAGCTTCCAGACGGTGAAGATGACGAGCAGGATCGAGATGAGGATGGCGGCGCCCGCGGGATAGCCGAGACCCAGGCCCTGGGGCCCCCAGCCGAGCGAGGTGGCTCCCTTCGCCAGGTACTTTTCGCTGGCGTCACGGTTCATGAAGTCGGACATCGTCGTGCCGGCCATGCTGGTCGACAGGATGACGGTCCAGTAGAAGAAGGGGTTGTAGCGGGCGGAGCGGAGCTGGACGACCAGGGTCACCACGAAGACCAGGAACAGCGCGATCGTGGTGAGGAAATAGCCCAGCCTGAGGGTCTGGGCGAACAGATCGCCCGCCGTCTCGCCCAGGGTGGTCGCCGCGATCTTCATGATCCAGAAGGCCAGGGTGACCTCCGGCAGTTTCTTCACCACGCTCCTTCGTGCCTCGGCGGCGCCGGGGCGGGTGAGGACTTCGGACTTCTCCACGGTGCGGACCCTCCAGTGCGGGCAATGACACAGGGCGCTCGTGGAAGGCGAGCGCCCTGCGCAGACGGTGGGGACGGCCGTGCGTCGCGGCCGCGTCGGGGTCCGACCCTGTCAGCGGTGACCTGAATCGATCCTGAACACGTGATGACCCGTCAGTTCGTGTTTGCCGCCGCGCGCTCGGGTTCGGCGGCATCCGTGCGGGTCACCGAGAGGTAGATGACCAGGGCGAGGATGACGGTGAGGAACAGCGCGCTGGTCACGACGGTGCCCAGGCCGAGGCCACCGTCACCGGTCGGCTGGGAGAGGTAGTCACCCATCGAGGCGCCCAGCGGACGGGTGAGGACGTAGGCGCTCCAGAAGCTGGTCACGGCGCCGAGGCCGAGCGCGAAGCGGGCCACCGCGACCGCGGCGATCGCCAGGGCGAACAGGACCGCGGAGACCCAGTAGCCCAGGTTCATCTTCTCGGCGACGAGGTCGCCCGCGGCGGTGCCGAGGGCGAAGGTGAACAGGACCGCGAGCCAGTAGAAGGACTCGCGGCGCACGGTGTCGACGTGATGGATGGACAGGGTGCGCTCGGTGCGGTACCAGGCGCCGAGCACGATCGCGAGGAGGACCGCGAACACCGTGGTGCTCAAGGTCAGCGGCACACCCATGTTGTCGGTGAGGTTGTCGCTGATCAGCGTGCCGACCACGCTGATCAGGGCCACGGCGAGCCAGTACACGCCGGGACGGTAGGCCTTGGTGCGGAACTGCACGACGAGCACCACCGCGAGCAGCGCGCTCATCACCAGCGACACACCGGTCAGGCCGAGGCCCGCCTTGTCGTTGAGGAGGTCGGCCGCGGTCTCGCCGACCGTCGTGCACAGGACCTTGATGATCCAGAAGTAGACGGTGACCTCGGGGACCTTGTTCCAGCGCAGTCGGGGAGCAGCTTCGGCGGCGTCCCGGAGCCGGGCGTTCTCAGATATCTCAGATGTCATGAGGCCCGACGGTGCCAGCGGGAACCCTGAACGCATCCTGACGACGGCGGCGCATCACGCGCCCCGCCTGGCACACACTCACACTACGGCCGGTCATCGGCCCGCTGACGCCTCTGCGACGCCCCGGCGGTCACAGCTTCTTGCGCTTGACCAGCAGGGCGAGCACCACAAGGCCCGGGATCAGCGGCAGCCACACCGTCAGCAGCCGGTAGCCGATGACCACGGAGGCCGCCACGCCGCCGGGGGCGCCGACGAGTGCGAGGGAGATGGCGAGCGCGGCGTCCAGGGAGCCGATACCGCCGGGGGTGGGCAGCAGTACGGCCGCACTGCTCGCCACGAGGTAGGCCAGCGCCACCTCCCCCGGCGGCAGCGGCAGACCGAGCGACCGGGCGACCGAGATCACCACCAGTGAGTGCAGCGAGGCGAAGGCCAGCGACCCGCCCCACAGGGCGGCCGCGCGGCCGGGAAGCCGGTGCACGGCTCGTACATCCGCCAGCACGGCCCGCGAGGCGCGCCGCAGCGGTCCGCACAGGACCACCCCGAGCGCCGCGGCGACAAGGACCGCGGCCGCCACCGCGACGGTGGAGAGGGGCGGCAGGCGCAGCAGCCCGGGGCCGGCCAGGGCCAGGACCGCGATCAGCGCGCCGCGCGACACGGCACCCGCGGTGGCCTTCACCGCCAGCGCCGTCGCCGAGCGGGGCACGGACAGTCCGCAGCGGGTCAGAAAGCGCAGGTTGACGGCGCCCGCGCCGGCACCCGCGGGCAGCAGGTGGTTGGCGGCGGAGGCGGCGAACTGCACGGCCACCAGGCGCGCCCCGGGCAGGCCCTCGGTCACGGCACCCTGCTGGGCGAGCGCTGAGCAGGCCCAGGTCGACACGGTGGCCGTCGCGGCGAACAGCAGCCAGCCCGGGTCGGCACCGGCGAGCCGCGCGGTACCCGCCTCGATCACCGGCCAGTGGTGCCGGGCGAGCAAGGCGGCGCCGACGAGCACGGCGAGGGTGGCGGCCACGTGCCAAGGGGCGCGCCCGCGCAGGCACATCAGCCGGGGGGCGGGCGGCGCGGACGCGGCCGGTGCCGCCGCCTCGGTCGTGGTCGGAGGCGTCATCCGGGTCCGCCCCCTGCCGCCGTGGGGGCGACGTAGATGTGCACACCGTCGAAGGAGTGCGCGCTCCAGTCGTGCGCGTACGACGGCAGCCGGCCCGCGACGGTGTCCAGATAGGCGGCGGGCATGCGCCCGGCGATGCGCGCGATGTCCCCGGCGGTGCTGTTCTCGTTGCTGCCGTCGGTCGCGGCCGAGGAGCAGCCGGTGTAGAAGGCGATGGGGACGGATTCGTACCCGGCCAGCAGACAGGGCGGCCTCACACCCAGCCGGTGCAGTTCGGCGGCGGTACGGGACCAGGCGTGGCGGTCGGCGGTGGTGCGGTCCACGGTGCGGTGCAGCACCGTGTACTGCACGGCCAGATGCCCGGCAAGACCGAGCGCGACGAGCGACGCGGTGACCGGCCGCCACCGTCCGTCCGGCGCCGTGACCAGGTGAAAGAGTGCGTCGGCCACGGGAATCGCGAGCAGGGCGTAGGCGGGTAGCAGGAAGCGGGGCGCCGCGTATCCGATCAGGAACAGGTACGGGAAGGCCGCCGTCACCGCGCAGACCACCGGCAGCACGGTCCGGCTGGGGGGTGCCGGGCGCCGGGCCCGGAAGGCGATGCCGACCGCCAGAGCGGCGAGCAGCGGCAGGACGAACCACCAGGCCGTGATGGACGGGTTCGGCAGGGGGCCGGAGCACGGGCGGCACAGGGTGCGGCCGCCGAGGCTGCGCAACTGGTCGCCGATCGCGATGCTCCAGCCCAGGCCGCCCTGTATGCGGGAGCCCTCGGACAGGCGCCGCAGGAGCCCTCCGTAGCTCTCGTACGCCTCGGCGGTCCACTGGGCCCATCCGACCGCGAGCCCGCCCACCAGCGCCAGCAGCACCGGCAGGCGCCGCCACCGGGGCAGGAAGATCAGCAGGAACAGCAGCGGTGCCGTGGTCCAGACGGCGTCGGTGGGCCGCATCAACGTCATGACCGCCACGCTCACGGCGACGCCCCACACGGCTGCCCGGTCGTCGGTGTCCGCGTGGGCGCGCAGAAAGCAGCCGACGGCGGCCAGGGCGCCGACGGCCACCCAGTAGTTGGGCATGGCCTGCGGGCCGTAGAAGAGGGTCACCCACAGGCTCGCGAAGAGTGCGCCGCCGAGGGAGAGGACGCGGGCCGGGAGGAGGCCGGACCAGGAACGCAGGGCGAGGAACAGGGAGGCGCCGGACAGCACCGCGAGGTAGAGCCTGAGCAGGCCGGTGGAGGAGGACCACGAGGTGACCGGGGCGACCAGGAAGGCTGTCCCCCGGGCGCGCGGCGCGCTGAAGTACGCGGCCGGGGCGTGGGCGCTGATCTGGCTGACGTACACCGTCTCGTCCCAGCCGAGTCCCATGCGGGGCCGTACGAGGAGGAGCTGGGCCAGTGTGAAGGCGGCCGCCACGAGGGCCATCAGACCCGGGCCGCGGTCGCGCCACGACAAACCGGCCACCGACGGCCCCGTGAGCCGGCGAACCCCGGCCAGCGTGGTGTACCCGCTGTTGGTCATACCCCTCCTCACCCCCTACAGGCCGTAGGGGCATCACACCCTACAGTACGTAGGGTTGACGGTCGAAATCAGGGACGAATCAGGCAAATCACGCCTAAGTTAACCCGGTTGACCTTGGGATGCAGTTCGAGTGGGGTGGCCACCCGGCCACCTTTCGGCGTCATTGCGCCGATCGGGTGAACGCACAGCGCTCCGGTGGGAAGGCGGTGCGCTCCGCCCACCGCCGTCGCGCCCCCCTACGCGCTGTAAGGTTGCGGGCATGGCTGGCACAGGCCCCCAGGGCAGAGCGGAACGACGCAACGCCGGTGAGCTGGAGAGCGAGGTGCTCGCCACGCTGTGGGCCACCGAGCAGGCGCTCACGCCGGCCGAGATCCAGGCCGATATCGGCGGCGGCCTCGCCTACAACACCGTGCACACCATCCTGAAGCGCCTCTACGACAAGGGGCTCGTCCTGCGCGACGTGGACGGGCGGCGCGGCGCGTACCGGCCCGCGAAGAACGCGGCCGAGCTGACCGCCGAGGCCATGCACGAGGCCCTGGACCGCGGACCCGACCCGATCGCCACGCTCCAGCAGTTCGTCTCCGGCCTCAGCCCCGAGGAGGAGCAGGCCCTGCGTGATCTCCTCGGCGGGCCACCGCTCCCCGACGGAGGCGGCGTATGAGGATCGACGTCTACCTCCCGATCCTGCTCTCGCTGCTGCTGACGGCCCTCAGCCCCCTGGTCGGCCGGCGGGTGGCGCCCGCGCTCGCGGCCCGGGTGCTGGCCACGTCCGCCGTCTTCACCGCGGCCGCCACCACCTGGTCGCTGCTCCTGCTCGCGGTCACCCTGGTGAACCAGGCGCCGCCAGTCGTCGCGGACGCCCGCGACGACGGCCGCCGGCTGCCCGACCCGGTCCCGGAGACGATCGCCATGGTCGCGACCCTCGCACTCGTACTGGTCGCCGTACGCGTGTACCGGACCGTCCGCGCCGAGCGCACCACCCGCCGCGCACTGCGCCGCCTGTGCGCCGGGTATCCGGAGGACACGGAACTCGTCGTCGCCGCGTCATCCCGGGCACAGGCGTTCGCCATCCCCGGCAACGCCGGGGCACCGGGCCGGATCCTGGTCACCTCGGCGATGCTGAGCGCGCTCGAACCGGCGGAGCGCCGGGTACTGCTGGCCCACGAGCGCGCCCATCTGGCCCACCGGCACGCGTTCCTGGCGAATGCCGTCGCCCTCGCCGCCGCGGCCGACCCGCTGCTCGCACCGGTACGCACCACCGTCAGCTTCCTCGTCGAGCGCTGGGCGGACGAGCAGGCGGCCGACGTGGTCGGCGACCGCTCCACGACGGCCCGCGCCCTGGCGCGCGCGGCCCTCAGCGCCAAACGCCGCTCCCCGTCCTGTGCGCTGCACTTCAGCGACCACGCGGTCGTCCGACGCATAGCCGCCCTCCAGGCCGGCCCGCCCCCGCACCTGTGGCCGCTCGCCGCGACGACGCTCGCCCTCGGCGCACTGCCGGCCCTGGGGGCCGCGGACGCGACAGGGGATCTGCTGCGACTTCTGGAGCACGTCCTGGTCTGACCCGCCCGCACCGCCCCGCCGCCCGGGGCCGGACTCCGCACAGGACGCTCCCTCCGCTCAACTCCCGGTGCCCGAAGGGATGATCGCCGGCACCCCGGAAGCGTAGAGTCGATGATCGTCCGAACGGAGGAGCCCATGACCGACGCCACCGGAACCGCCAGCGCATTCAAGGACATCCCGACCACCACCCTCGCCGACCTGCTCGGCCGCGAGCAGGTCATGGACATCGGCATCCGCCCGCTATGGCCCTCGGGGCCGCGCGTGGCGGGTCCGGCGTTCACGGTCCGCTGCCCTCCCGGCGACAACCTGATGCTGCATGCGGCGATCCACCGCGCCGAGCCCGGTTCGGTCATCGTCGTCGAGTCGGGAGACGTCGACTACGCGCTCGCGGGAGGCAACGTCTGCGCCGTCGCCCAGCGCCGGGGAGTCGCCGCGTTCGTGGCCGACGGCGTCATCCGCGACCTGGCGGAGGTCCGCGAAATCGGCTTCCCGGTCTTCGCCCGGGGTGTCATCCCGATCCCGGGCACCAAGAACGCCGTGGAGCCGCTCAATGTGACGGTGCGGTGCGGCGGTGTCCAGGTGGACGCCGGCGACCTGGTGGTGGCCGACGAGGAGGGCGTGGTGGTGGTCCCCGCCGCCCGTCGCGAGGAGATACTCGCCGCCGCCCGGAGGAAGCTCGCGAAGGAGGCGCAGGAAACCCTCGGCATGTGGGAGAAGGCGCACCGGGCGAAGATCGACGCGATTCTGTCGGAGAAGGGGTTCGCAACTGCTGCCGATTGACCGTGCTGGAGTGCGCTTTGGTGAGCGTGAGTGAGTGCTGGCGTTGGCAGCCGGGCGTGTGGGCGGGTTTCCGGTCGATGGGAACGGGAGTTTGTCTGCCGAATGCGTGACCTTCGCGGCCGGGGGTCGTTGGGTAGGGGGACGGGATGTCGTGG
>NZ_JBSFJX010000183.1:0-16449 GCF_053598275.1 Streptomyces sp. NPDC001156
GGGCCAGCGAAGTTATCAGCCGTCCCCCCTTGTTCCCGTGGTCCGCGGTGTGGTGGGGCGCATTTACCACCCTGTCAGTCGACACCGCTGGGGGTGGACGTCACCTTGCGTACCGAGGTGTCCGCTCTGCCAAGGACACTCGCGGCGCATGGACTCGCGGGCAAGGTGTGCTGCTCGCAGCGACCGCCACGCCGGGGGCCGACGAGCCCAACCTCCCAGCGGGGCCAGTGGGAGTGCCGTCCGACTCCGGACACGCCTGTAGGGCTTTGTGCGTGCCATCGCCGTGACCGGCGACCCGCCCGCGCCTTGGAGCAGGTCGTCGCCCGTCTGTCCCTGGAACCTGGCGTCCGTGACCTGCACTGGCACCTGGACGACATGACCCTCGACGCCGACAAAGAGACGGCAGCCACATGAAGGACTCGGCACCCGACTCGCGTTGTCCGGTGGCACCGTGTGATCGTCTAGCCGCCCATCGAGACCGGCGGCCGGCGCGTGCGCGTCGACGGGGTGATCCTCGGTACCGGGTACAGTCTGCAAGACCTCAGCGGCTCCTCGAACATGCGTGCATCGACGGTCTGGCTGAGGTGGACCTGACGGCCCCAGACCTGAGCAGCTCCACTGCGGACCTGATGGAGTGGTGTGGTGGGGGCCAGAAGTCTGGGAGCGCCGAGGCACGCGAAAGAGCCCCGCCGCCCGAAGGCAAGCCGGCGCCCGCGAGCGAATCGAATGTGCACGGGTCTCGACAGCACCGGTGCCGAAAGAATACGGGAGGTTGTGGATACTCCACTGGGGCAGTTGGCCCGCCGGGCTTGGCAGGGAAGGCCGTAGGGTTCTGCCTCGTGCACCAGCTTGAGATTTCCGACCTGATCACGGCGGTGGAACCACGCAGCGGCAACCGGCTCCCGGTCCGGCGCGCCGAGGTGATACAGCAGCTCCGCGAGAGCGGAGACGAGCGCGCGGCCCGGATCGTCGCCGGGCTGCCCACGGACCAGGACGGCGTACTCGACCCGCACGCCGTGGACCGCCTGCTCATCAGCGTGCACACCGAGCTCCAGCGCCTGAGCGAGGAGCTACGGCTCGGCGAACGTCTGGTCCACCTGCTCGGCCCACTCTTCACCGCGATTCGGTCGACTACCGGGCAGCCCGGGCCGTACCGCCTCGTCGACGTCGGTTGCGGCCTGGGCTACCTGGTCCGCTGGCTGGCGACTACCGACGCCCTCGGCGCGGACGTCGAGCTGGTCGGGGTCGACCTCGACGCCACGCTGGTCGGCGAAGCGGACCGCCTGGCCCAGGCAGAGGGGCTCAACTGCCGTTTCGTCCGTGGAAATGCCTTCGACCTGCCGGAGGCCGCGACCGTCTACGTCTCCACCGGCGTGCTGCACCATTTCCGTGGCCCCGCTCTGGCCGAGTTCTTCCAGGCCCAGGCCGCCTCACCGGCGCATGCCTTCTGCCACTTCGACATCGCCGCAACCCGTCTCGCGCCCATTGGCGCCTGGATCTTCCATCGTGCCCGGATGCGCAACCCGCTCGGCCGGCACGACGGCGTCGTCTCCGCACTGCGCGCGCACAGCGACGAGACACTGTTGCGAGCGGCTGCGGTACCCGGCATCCGCGCACTGCTGTACGAGCCGCGCGGCGCGGTGAACCCGTTCTGCACCACGTTGCGCCCGATCATCGGGGTGCGCCCGCAACTGGAGGCGCCGCTTCGCCGAGCCCTCGGGCGAGACGCACGCCGCATGGTCGGCCAGGAGCACCTCGCCGAGACCACCCGATGACGCCCGCCATACCGCTCGTACTCCTCGGCCTGGTCGACGCGGCGTTCAGCGGCTTCCGCGCCTATGCCGGCAGCGACGCCCGCATCCGTAAACAACGGGCCACCATCCGAGCCGCCCTGCGTGGGCTGGCCGTTGGGGCCGTCCTGCTCCTCGCCCCCACGCTGACCGCCGTCCTCCTGCTGCTGACCACACGCGATCCGGCACGGACCTACAACACTCTGACTGCCGGCGGCCTCGGCTACCTGCTCCCGCTCACCGTCTACGCCACCGCCGTACTCCTTTCGCTCGCCGCCTACTTCGCCCTGCCGTTTCGCGCCAGCACCCTCGCGATAGTTGTCGGCCTCGGCCCGCTGACCCTGCTGCGCCCGCTCGCCATTGCCGCCGCCTGCCTCGGCGCGGTCCTCAGCGGCGGCGGTGGGGCCGCCCTGCTGGTCGGCACAGTCGCAGGCGCCGCCGTGCTGTGCGTCGAACCTGCGGTGCACCGACGCTGGTACCACCCCGTGCGGTAGAGAACCTGGGTGACGTCGGGCGGTTGCCACCGAGTGTCACGGCGATGGCTGAGCCGGTGCTGCCCCTTCTCGAGTTCTGGGGATGTATGCCCGCTCGGTCGAGGGCGCGCTGGCCTCCACGGCCGTCCAGGTGCTGATCGACACGCAGATGTGTCTGCTGGTCTACAGCAGCGCGGGGCATCCGCCGCCCGTCTTGCTGCACGCCGAGGGCACCTGCGAGCTTCTGGACCAGGCCACCGACCCGCCATTGGGCGTGTGGGCCGAGAACGTCCCTCACTCCCAGGTCGCCCTCACGTACAAGCGCGGCGACGCCCTCGTCGTCTATACCGACGGCTTGATCGAGCGACGCGGCGAGGAGATCGACGTCGGTCTGGCTCGCTTGACCGCCGCCCTCGCCCCCTGTGCCGGGCTGGATGCCGAGCACCTCGCCGACGCCGTGCTGGGTCGACTCTGCGTCAGCGGAGGTGCACGTGACGACATCACCTTGGCCGTCGCCAGCTTGTGACCCGCGGCTTGTGCCTCGCCTGCCGCCCATTCACTGCCTTGTTTCTGCCGTGTCCGCAGCGCGGATCCGCTCGTGATCAGTGCGGTGCTCGCCGACAGCCTGGGTACGCACGAACCCGCCGCGTCGTACTCCATCAGATGCTGCCGCACTGCCTCGGTGTGCGGGCGATGGCCCGTGCGGCGGTCGGGATCCACCCGATCAGCGGTGTGTGTGGAATCTGGTTGTTCCTTTGAACTGGCGTGCGGCGACGCACGTGGGGTGGCAGGATCTGGGGGTGTCCGTCATGAGCAAGCTGCAGATCAAGCCCGGTCAGAGTGTCGCAGTCCTGGGCAAGCCCAACGACGTCCACCTGGAGGTCGAGGCCGCAGGTGACGCGGCTTCGGCCGATGCGGTGCTCGCCTTTGTGACCACCTCCGGTGACCTTCTCGGGACGGGTACGCAGGCGGCGCTTGCCGCCGCGCAGCGCGATGCCCTCGCCTGGGTGGCCTATCCGAAGGGCGGCAAGCTGGGAACGGATCTGAACCGCGACATCCTGGCCGCCGCCCTTTCCGAGCGGGGCGTGCGGCCCGTGCGGCAGATTGCCATCGACGACACCTGGTCGGCGCTCCGGTTCCGGCCCGGCGACTGATCTCCGTCAGCACGTCACAAGACAGTGTCCGCTGACAAGAGTCACCCCCTAGGACACAGTGTGACCACATGGCGCTGTGCGCACACCACCCCGCGCCTCAGCGCACAGCGCCACGGAGCATTTCCGTTTCGCCCGACCTCGTCCCCTCGGCCGGTTACTGCGCTCGAGCTGACCAAACTGTGGGATGCACTGTGCTGCCCTCGGTAGGCGACGAGCCGACCACCATGCTCACTCCGGCGGCTCAGACTGCAGGGAGGCGCACATCTCGATGGCGAGGTTGCGCATGTCTTCGCCAGGGGCGTGATCGGTTGTCACCTCGAAATGCCATTCGGCGCCAGGGAATCGGTCGTGCAGTCCCCAGGTCAACCGGACGCGTGATCCTGCGTGCTCGCCCGACAGCGTCAGTTCTCGTTCCAGCGAGCCCCAGGTCCGGGGACCGGTCCACCCGCGGAATCCTTCCGCCAGCTCGGCCAGAAAGACGTCGAGACCGTCACCACTCCAGGCCCTCACCATGGTCTCGATCCGCGCGCGTCGTCGGCCGCGCGCAGCGCTTCTTGCGCACCCACTCCGCGTCCTCGTCGGTGTACACGACCGAGTGGGCGGTGAAGGACGGCACGCCCGCGTCCCGGTGCGAGGGCTGCTGCACCACGGTCGTACCGCCCTCTGCGGGCGGGAAGACACCGCGCGCCGCTGAGTCCAACCGGCATCCCGGCAGATCATGACGTCCACCGCCGGCCTGCCGCCCCTCTGCTGGCCGCGCAACGCCCGGAACGGGCGCTGAGGGCGAGCACATGCGTGCTCGCCCTCAGCGAGACTGCCTAGCGCGGCGGGAACCGCTCAGGAGCGGCCGACCTCGATGGTCTTCGAGGTCGTGATCGGCGCGAGCGAACTGTCGTCCGTGTAGGCGCGCATCGAGTCGTTTGTCACCGAGACGGTCACCGAGCCACGGCGCAGCGCGGTGAGCGTGCGGGTCTGCGGGTCGAGGATCGCGACCTTGCCCTCGTCGCGGGCCTTGTCGATGGCCTGCTTACCGCTGCCGATGGCCAGATTGGACGAGCCGCTCCAGTCGACCGACATCGGGTACTGCAGCGGCACCACACGCGTGCCCGTCGACACGCCCTCCGGCTGCACGATGCTGCCCGAGAGCTGCGCGGTCTTGCCGACCTCGAGCGAGTCGGGGGTGTTCAGCGTGATGGACTGCGCGAAGGCGCGCACGTCGGCCTCGAGCCACTGCTGGTTCGCGCTCCGGTCCGCGTCGACGGACCAGTCGACCCATCCGGTGAAGCCACCACGGTCCGGCGTGCCGTACGGGTCCTTGCCGGACGACGGCAGCACCGTGTACGGGACACCCTCGATGCGGTGCACGTTGGCGATCTGGGCGTGCGATCCGACCATCGCGGCGCCCTTGCCCGTGGAGTCACGGAAGCCCGTGAGCATGTGCTCGACGAGCGCGGCCTCGTCGCGGTCGCCGAGCTGGCTGGCCTTCGTCTCGGCGGGGTCGTCCACCGGGTGGTGGGCGAAGACCATGACGTTGTGGACCGACTTGTCGTTCTTGGCGTCGGCGAGGGCCTTCCGGAGCATCGGGAGCTGGTCCCACGCCGTCCCGCGCAGCGTCCCGACGGAGCTGGCGAGCAGGATGAACCGCGTGCCCTTGTGGTCGAACGTCCGGTACGGCTGGCCGAACTCCTTGGTGAAGTTCGTCAGGTCCTGCTGGACGTTGTTGAGGCCGTAGGACTCGTGGTTGCCCGGCACGTAGTAGCAGGGAACCGAGCCGGCCTGCGGGTCCGGCGTGCTGTTCTCCGCCGGCTCCTGGCCGACCGGTATGAGGTCGCACCCGGCGTCGGTGAGTACCTTGCGGGCCAACGAGAGGTCCTGCGGCAGGCCGCGGTCGGTGACGTCACCATTGAGGACGATCAGGTCCGGATTGGTCTTGCGGATCCGCTCGATGGCCGTCGTCGCGACCTGGGTCAGCGCCGGGTTGTCGGCGGTGAACTGCACGTTCGACAACGTGGCGAACTTCCACGTGTCGTGGCCCTGGAGCAGCGAGCCGTCGTCGGAGACGAGCGGGTCGGGCTGCAGGTCGGGCTGGGCGGGCAGGTCGATCGACGTCGGGACGTCGGCCTCGACGCGGTCGAGGATGAACGTGCCCGCCTTCTGCTGGGCGACGCTGGTGTTGATGCCCTGGAAGCCCGAGATCGCGATGGGGAACTTCGTGTTCGCCGGCAGCGTGAACGACGCGTTCTGCCAGTTGTCGCTCGCGGTCAGCCCGGTGCCGTAGACGCCGTTGCTCTTGCCGTCCGCGTCGACGTAGCTGATGTAGGTCAGGCCGTTCGGCACACTGATGCTCGACTTGAGCCGCATCCGCAGGCGCAGCGGCTGGCCCGGCACCTGGATGCGCCCGGACGCTGCCTTCACGGTGATGCCCACGTTGCGCATCGCGTTGAAGTCGATCCGCAGGCCGTCGGGGTCCGCCGAGAACGTCGTGGCGGCGGTGCTGTTGTTGCGCCAGCGGCCGAGTACGTCGTCGTCGAAGTCGTAGACCGTCTTGGTCTGCACACCGACGGTGATCGGGAGCTGGACCGACTTGCCGCCGACCGAGACCTTGAGGATCGTGCCCGCGTTGGTGAGCGGGGTGACCTTCAGCTTGCCGTTCACGGGCGTGATGTCGACGACGCTGTGGTCGTAGTCGAGCGAGAGGTCCTGCGGGTCGATCGGAGCCGTGTAGCCCTGGGCGTCGCGGCCGGTCACGGCGACGGTGACCGCGTTGCCGGGCGTCGCATCGGCGATCGACAGGCGCTCGGACGACAGCTCCACGCTGTTGACCGGGCCGAGTACGGAGACCTTCTCGTGCGCTTTCTTGTTACCCACATGCGCGTGGACCTTGATCCCGCCGTGCGCCTTGGCCGGGGCCGCGAGCGTGCCGTCTTGGACGCTCGCTCCGTTCGCGTTCCACCGCACGGACTTCGGGTCGACCGTCACCGGCGTCTCGTGGTCGTCGACGCCCTCCGCGACGAGCGCGCGGTGCAGCCCCGGGAAGACCTTCACGCCACCGTCGGCCGACGCCGCACCCGGCGCGGCCTTGACGAGGAGCTGGTCCAGCTTGCCGTCGCCCTTCGTGACGAACACGCCGACGCCGTTGGGGTCGTTGCGCTCTCCACCGTCGGACGGGGCGTTGCGGACGGTCGCGGAGTCCTCGCCGAGCGCGCGGGCGACCATCGTGGTCGAGCCGCCGCCGTCGAGATTGACCGCGGTCTCCACGCCCATCGCGGCGAGTTCACGCGCTTCCTCGTCGATCCCGATGCCGCCCTTGCCGGTGCCGCCCGGACCGTCCCAGGTGGCGAGCACGAGCTTCTTGCCGCCGTCCTTGAAGCCCAGCGCGGTGCGCGGGGCTATCGAGGTGTCGAGACCGCTGACGACCTTGCCGCCGGAGACGATGGTGCCGCCGTGGCCGAGCGCGAACTTCATCGTCTTGGCAACGTTGTCGGCGAGATCGTAGTCGAGCTTCACCGGGTCTCCGGGCCGCAGCGCGCGGAGCGCGGTCGCCGCGGCGCCGCGCCCGACAAGCACGAAGCTGTCGTCCGCGATCGTCCCCGAGCCCGCGGGACCGTTCGGCGTGACCGACACCCACCGAGCCGTTCTTGACGAGCATCTCGGCGATCTGGTCGTTGGGCACGCCCGTCAGGCCGCGGTTGCGGCTGTAGTCGCCCCACGCCGACGTGAACGCGATCAGACCGTCCGCAGGGACCCCGCCGCCGTTCGCGGCGTTGAGCGACAGCACCTTGTGGTCCGCGCCCGCGAAGTTCGCGTTCGCGTTGACCGTGAGGTCCACGAGTTGGGCGATGCGTCCTTGCTGACGCCCACGTGCTGACGGCCGCCGGTGTCAGCGGACTTGATCAGCTTCCCGTCCTGCACCTCGCCACCGAGGGCCGCATTGGAGTTGCCGATGTCGAAGAACTCGCCGTTGACGCCCGCGACGGCGCCGGCCTTGTTGGCAGCCTTGCTGAGCGGGCCGCCGGAGGCCACCGGTCCGGAGGTCAGCAAGTCCGTGCCGACCGCGCTGTTGGACAGGTCCACGTGCAGGAACTGCGCGTCGTACCAGCCCTTCTGGGCGAGCGCCTTCACGTGCTGGAGGTCGATCCCCGGGCCGATCTTCTCGGACGTGTTGGGCAGCGGGATTCCGCCGGTGACGGGCGCACCGGTGTCCGGTGCACCGGTGACGGGCGCACCGGTGTCCGGTGCACCGGTGACGGGCGCACCGGTGTCCGGTGCACCGGTGACGGGCGCACCGGTGGTCTGAGCACCGGTGACCGGCACACCGGTGACCGGGTCAATGTTGGCGGGCGCGACAGCACGACCTCCGCCCGGGGCAGCGGCACCACCGTCGGGCCCTCGGAGTACTCGAATGCCCAGCCCCGCTCCACCACGAGACCAAGGACCGACTGCCAGTCCCTCACCGAGGCGTTGGGCACCCAGACGTCCGGCAACGACCCCATCACCTCGGGGTCGAAGAACCACCTGACGTCCTCCCACAGCAGATCAGCCACCGCCCTATCCTGCCTCCCCGCCGCCACTTCACCGACCGATTTCCTTGGCCGCGTCTCTTCCGTGTTCGACCCTCCTCGCCTGCCCTGTACCTGAGGCTGGGGTGACCATTGGGAAGGGTGTGGCGCGCTTGGCCCCCGCGGCCGAGATCCGGGGCGCGGATACGGCGGACGCGGTCCGTACGAGATGGGGGAGAGGCACGAGGGTGGTCCTTTCGAAGATCACGGGCGGTGCTCTAACGGCCTGTTGGTGGAGTTCACCGACATCGACTACCTCGACGTCGACTACTGATCGAGCACCCTGTGCGCTTGTGCAGGTGACCGGGCGTGACGGAGCCCTTCACTCGGCGAATGAGCGCTCGAGTTGGCAACTCTGCCCCTGAGTTGCTCACCTCAGGCCATGCCTCGCACTACGCGGGCCCGAGCCTGATCCAGTTGGAGGCGCTGGACGATCGCCTCGCCTACGGGGTGACGGTGGCCGAGGGTCGCGCCGGGGAGCATTCGTTCCAGTGGCCGGGTCGTGGCTACTACCAGGTGCGCTCCGCCGGGGGGTGGAGTCTGTCCGCCACGTGACGGAAGGCGGACAGCTGCGATTGAGCCGGGACGTGCGATGACAATGCCTCGCGGCCACGCCGCCACAAGGACGGCCTCACGGGCCTGCGGCTGCGCCGGCTCGGCGACCATCATGCTCAATTGGCCAATCGAAGTGCTCAGTCACAGCAGCCGCGACTGAGCGCTTCAATGGGTCAGTGAGGGGTTGAGCTGGCCGGCTGAGCGTTCGGCGTTGGTGGCTGAAGTGGAGCCGATCAGCAGGTCAATGGCACCCCGGCCCTCCCAGACCGCCGGTTTCGGCCTGGACACGTTGGTATGCAGGCGGGAGCGTGCCAACCCCCGGTGACGTCATCGACGACCGCTTCGTCACAGGCCCGCGTAGCCTTTCCCACCCTGGCGGCCGTGACCGTGCACGGGCGCACCGGGCCCCAGGTCGACTTGGACGGTATCCGGCTGATCGGCCGGACGGTCTCCGAGGTCGACGCAGAGGTGATCCAGCATATCGAGGACCGCGACCTGGGTTGGCCGATCTACCTGCGACGGTGGTCCGGGGCCGGAAGAGCTCAACATGTACGTGCGGGCCACCAGAGTCGGGGACACCGTCATCAGCGGGGCCCGCTTTTTCGCACCGGACTGGGAGGACCACGGCTGACGCCGCATCCTCGCCGGCTCCACGTTCGGCATCCGGCGCCCCGCCGACTTGAACGGGGAGCCCGCCACTATTTCAGGCTCTCGCCGCTCGCGAGGTGCGGCTGCTGACGTGCGACACCGGGCAGCACGCCCGCGGCCGGGCGGCCAGTCTGAAGGTGACGAAGGTGCCCGCGAAGGATCCCGGACCCGAACCCGACTGGGAGGCACAGGACAAGCCCGGCAACGGCATGCGAGCAATGCGCGGGAGCGGCAGGCTGCTCGCGACGCCAAGCCGGATGCCCCGTCCGCCTAGGGACAGGGCGGATGTGCGTCCAGACACACAGCTGCCCGCCAGCTCCACGGGTACGGGGGCTGGCGGGCCAGCGCCTCGAAGGGCGCCCCTCGCGGGGTACGCCCGACGCTACGCCCGCCAGCTGCCGCGCGGAAGGACCGAGCAGATCACCGCGCCCTCGGCCACACCTCGGGGCCGCCTCCGTACCACTCGATCAAGGGCGAGTCAGCCACGTCAACCTCGTCCAGGTCCTCCGCGCCGGCGCGCTGCAGGAACACGCTCAGATCGCGGAGGCTGTATGCCATGCCCAGGACCTCGTCATCGACGTGAACGCGCCGGCCTCCGCCCTCGGCGGGCGCGTCCACGGTCACGCGGCGCTCAGTCATGCCCCCAGCCTCGCCCGCGGATCGTTTCTCCGCACGCTGGGACGGCTGTCAGTGGATGCGGCTACCGTGGCCCTTCCGTCCGTCGTGCTACCGACGGTAACCCGCCTGGACTGCCGTTCCGCCGTTTCAGCCCAAACCGCCCCGCCTAAGCGGCCTGGCCGAGGTTCGCTGCGGTACGGCCGAGCCTGATAGTGGCGCCGGAATCAGCGGCGCACTTCGCCGCGCCCGCTTGGCGCCGTAACCCGAAAAGGCAGTGGCCGCGGGGGCTCGGGGCCACATACGTTCGCCTCCATGGTTGACGCAACTTTCGGGCATCCGCGCCTCGCCGCCATCTACGACCCACTTGATCCGGACCGCAGCGATCTCGACGCGTATCTCGCGATGGCGGAGGAGTTCGGGGTGCGGTCCGTGCTGGACATCGGATGCGGTACAGGCGTGTTCGCGCTGCTGCTCGCCGAACGCGGGATTACGGTCACCGGGATCGATCCCGCGCGGGCGTCCGTCGACGTCGCGCGTGGCAAGCCGGGCGCGGAGCGAGTGCGCTGGCTCGACGGCGACGCGGGGGACCTGCAGCCCATGCAGATCGACCTGGCGACGATGACCGGGAACGTCGCCCAGGCGATCGCCGATCCGCAGGCGTGGCGTACGACGTTGCGCGGCGCGTACGAGGCGCTGCGGCCCGGCGGGCGACTTGTCTTCGAGACGCGCGATCCGGCGCAGCGCGTGTGGGAGGAGTGGGCGGAGTGGACGCGCGAGACCACGTACCGCATGACAGACATCCCGGGCGTCGGCCACGTCGAGACCTGGGCCGAGCTGACGGACGTGAGCCTGCCGCTGGTGAGCTTCCGGGGTACGCACGTTTTCGCTGTGGACGGGGACGTACTGACCTCGGAATCGACACTTCGCTTCCGCGAACGTACGGAGATCGAGCGGGACTTGTACGAGCACGGCTTCGTCGTCGAGGACGTACGCGACGCACCCGACCGGCCGGGCAGGGAGTTCGTGTTCGTGGCGCGGCGCGGTACCGCGGAGCCCGTCCCTCCCGGGATGCTCTAGGTGTATTGATCACGAGCGTTGTTGACTGCCGCGGGGCTTGATCATGGCGAAGACCTCCGGTGTGGTGGAGCTGTCCAGGGCTGCACCGCACGGAGGTCTTCGTGTCCCACCGTAATGCCCGGCTGACCGTTCACGGCAGGCGGCTGCTGATCGAGCGTGTCCGCCCGGGCAGCAAGCAGCACCTGATCGCCGATCGGCACGGAACACCCCTGGCAGTGCCCCTGACCAGCGGAAACCGTCACGATGTCACCCAACTGATGCTGTTGCTGGATGCGATACCCCGCATCCACGGGATTCGCGGGCGGCCACGTCACCGCCCTCGCCGGCTGTTCGCCGACCGCAGCTGCGACTACGACAAATACCGCCGTCTCCTGAGGGCCCGCGGCATCACACCGAAGATTACTCGGAAAGGCACGGCTCACGGTTCCGGCCGGGGCAAGACCCGGTGGGTCGTCGAGCGGACATTCGCCTGGCTCCACGAGTTGAAACGACTCCGGATCCGCTCTGAGATACGCGCCGACCTCCACCTCGGACTGCTCCAGCGCGCCTGCAGCATCGTCTGCTTGAGACGACTCAGAACCTCATTCTGAAGTGGTGAGTTATTAACAGCGGCTACTGGCCTTGCCGTTGGGTTGTCGCGGTGGGCGAGAGGCCGGTCTCGGTGGGGCATCCGTCGATGAGGTCGGGTCCCCTGACCTGGTCGGATGAGGCCTTCGGAAAGTGCAACGTCCGGCTGCCGATCGTCGGGCCATCGCATGCCGCCGCCAACCGCTCGTACGACCGCGTCGGCTTGGTGGAGGTCGGCCGGCTTTGATCCTTCACTCCGGCCATGTCGTTTGGCGCGTGGCCCGCGGCCCAAGGAACGTCAGGCTTACGCAACGTCAGTGACCAGTGTGTCAACGTACCGACGGTGGCGACTCCTGGCCACGTGGCGATCATCCGCCGTGTCGCGACCATGTTCGCCGTTCACAGCCGTTGGGATCCTTCGCGTTCAGGAAGCGCTGGCCTGCTGACCTTCAAACAGATGAGCAGCACGCTGGACCGATCCGCTGCTGACACAGACAGGCCAGTCGGACACGGTCACCGACACAGGAGTCCGAAATTGGGCAGTTCGAAGCGATGCGGTCCAAGATGGTGGAGCAAACTCGTCCGGGCAGCGGCACTGATCGCCGCACCCCTGGCGATGCTCGGCCTTGAGGCCCCAGCCCAGGCGGCGCCGCTGACACATCTACAGGCACAGGCAGGCGTAACAGCCGGCACTGCGGCCCCGTCCTCGGTGCCGGCGAAGCGGGTATGCTCCGCCCCCAAGCCGGGGTACTTCAGTTGTTTCGCGATGCGTCGCACGGATATGCGGAGCCCTGCCCGCTTGGCCGCCGACGCCATACCCGCCGGCTTTGGACCGGCGGACCTGCAGAGCGCCTACAACCTTCCGGCGACGGGCGGTGGCGGCCGCACGATCGCCATCGTCGACGCCATGGACGATCCCAACGCGGAGGCGGACCTCGCCGTTTACCGCGCGCAGTACGGGCTGCCGCCCTGCACGACCGCCAATGGCTGCTTCACCAAGGTGTCCCAACGCGGTGGCACCGACTACCCGGCGCCCGACCAGGGCTGGGCAGGCGAGATCTCACTCGACCTCGACATGGTGTCCGCCGCTGCGCCCGACGCGAAGATCCTCCTGGTCGAGGCCGACAACCCCAATGGCGATGACCTCGGCGCGGCCGTCGACGAGGCCGTGAAGCTCGGCGCCAAGTACGTCTCCAACTCCTACGGCACGCAGTACGACGAGGAAGAAAGCGGCGAAGACCCGTCCGAGACCACCACATCGGACGTTCACTACAACCATCCCGGTGTCGCGATCGTCGCCTCCGCCGGTGACAGTGCCTATGGCGTCTCCTACCCAGCCGCCTCGCAGTACGTGACCTCCGTGGGCGGCACGTCCCTGGTCAAGGACGCCGGCAACGCCCGCGGCTGGTCCGAGTCGGTCTGGGGCGGCACCGGATCGGGTTGCTCGCAGTACGAGTCCAAGCCGGCCTTCCAGCACGACACGGGCTGCGCGAACCGTACCGTCGCGGACGTCTCGGCCGTGGCCGACCCGGAGACGGGCGTCGCGGTGTATCAGACCTACGGTGACACCGGTTGGGCGGTCTATGGCGGCACAAGCGCCAGCGCGCCCATCATCGCGTCGACCTACGCGGTGGCCGGCAGCCCGGCCCCGGGGACATACCCCAACTCCTACCCCTACCAGCACCCGGCCGCGCTCAACGACGTGACCGCGGGGAACAACGGCGGTTGCTCACCGGAGTACCTGTGCAATGCCGGTACCGGATACGACGGTCCGACCGGTCTCGGCACCCCGAACGGCGTCGCCGCGTTCACGAGCGGCCCGCACGGGGTGGTCTCCGGCGTGATCAGCAGCACTGCGGGCGGTCCGATCGCCGGGGCGACCGTCTCGGCCGACGGCCTCAGCGCGACCACCGACTCCAGCGGCGCCTACTCGCTCGATGTGCCGACCGGCACCTACACCCTCACCGCGTCCGGATACGGGTTCGCCGGCTCGGTCGTCAACGGGGTGACGGTCGCCGACGGTGCCAAGGTGACCGAGAACTTCACCCTTGCCCCTGTGCCCAGGCACACCGTGAGCGGCACCGTCACCGACGGCAGTGGACACCACTGGCCGCTGTACGCGAAGATCGCTGCCAGTGGCGTGCCCGGCGGCCCGGTGTTCACCAACCCCGTCACCGGCAAGTTCAGCCTCGACCTCCCGCAGGGCCACGACTACACCCTGAGCGTCAGCGCCGCCTACCCCGGCTACCAGCAGGTCACGAAGACCGTGACCGTGGCGGGCACGGACCAGACCGTGCCGTTCTCCCTCACCGTCGACCGGGTGGCGGAGACCGCACCGGGCTACGCGGTCCACCGTGTGGGAACGACGCAGACCTTCGACTCGACCACCGGGGCACCGGCCGGTTGGACGGTGGTCAACGCCCCGGGCACCAGCGGCGGCTGGACGTTCGACGACCCCGGTCACCGCAGCAACCGGACCGGTGGCACCGGCGGCTTCGCCATCGTCGACAGCAACCTCGCGGGCTCCTCGGCCTCCCAGGACTCGCAGCTGATCAGCCCGGTCTACGACCTGAGCAAGGACACCACCCCGCGGGTCTCCTTCGACACCGACGAGCCCGCCGTCAATCAGGTCGAGGTCGACGCGACCACCGACGGTGGCGCGACCTGGACGAACGTGTGGAAGGACAATTTCATCAGCGGACCGCGCCACGTCGAGGTGCCGCTGCCGCAGTACGCCGGCAAGTCCGACGTCCAGCTGCGCTTCCACTACGTCGGCCACAGCAACTGGTGGTGGGAGCTGGACAACATCTTCGTCGGCAACCGCAGCTACGACCCGGTCCCCGGAGGCCTGGTGGCCGGCACCATCGCCGACGCCAACACCGGCGCCCCCGTCAACGGTGCACGGGTGACCAGCAAGGACGCCCCGACCGAGTCGGCGCTCACCTCCGCCACACCGGCTGATGCGAATCTCCCGGACGGCTTCTACTGGATGTTCTCCTCGGTCACCGGCAAGCACCAATTCTCTGCGGCCAAGCCCTACTTCGCCACCGGAGCACAGCCGATCAAGATCGCTGCCAACGGCGTGGCCTGGCACAACTTCAAGCTCAACGCAGGCCGACTCATCGTCAAGCAGGCATCCATCGACATCGCCGTCGCTGCGGGCGGCAAGAAGTCCGCGAAGCTGCTCGTCCGCAATGACGGCAGCGCCCCGGCCACCTTGAACCTCAGCGAGCATCCCGCGCTGCTGCCGCGAGTCTCGCGGAGTGGCGCACCGCTCAATCAGATCGCTGGCACCTTCTCGCCGCTGCCCATGAAGGCCCTGGCGGCGCGCGGCGGTGCGGGCACGACCAGAACCGCCGCGACGGGCGCCAGTGCCCGAACGCGGGCCGCCGCGACCGGGACGGCCTGGCAGACCTCGGCCGACCTGCCCGCGGCGCTCTCCAGCAATATGGCCGACTTCTACGACGGCCGGCTCTACACCGGATTCGGCTGGAACGGCCACGTCGACGTCAGCTCGCTGTATTCCTACAACCCCGCCACCGGCGCCTGGTTCCCGCTGGCCTCCGCCACCGATCCCCGGGAAGCGCCCGCCCACGGCTTCATCGGCGGCAAGCTCTACGTGGCCGGTGGCTGGGGCGGCCCGAGCGGCGTGGACCGCAAGCTGGAGATCTACGACCCGCGCACCGACCGGTGGTCGGTCGGAGCCGACATGCCCACCGCATACGCGGCCTCCGGCAGCGCGGTGCTGGGCGACAAGCTGTACACGGTCGGCGGCTGCTACGCCCTGTCCTGCGCCGGCGTCACCGACGTCCAGGTGTACGACCCGCACACCGACAGCTGGTCCAAAGCCGCCCCATACCCCGAGCGGGTCACCTGGACCTCCTGCGGGGCCATCGCGGGCAAGCTCTACTGCGCCGGCGGTATCGCCGGCGACTACGGCGACCACCCCATCAAGCACGCCTACGTCTTCGACCCCGGAACCAACAACTGGTCGCCGATCGCCGATCTGCCGAACACCACCTGGGGCGCCGCCTACACCGCAGCCAACGGCCAGCTGCTCGTCTCCGGCGGTGTGACCAGCGGTGCCATCCTCCGTCCGACGCTGACCAACCAGGCTTACGCCTACAGCCCCTCCGCCAACGCCTGGACCGCGCTGCCCAACGCCAACCTCAGCGTGTACCGCGGCGCAGGGGCACTCGGGTTCTACGTGGCCGGCGGCCTGTCGAGCAACCAGATACTCGCTCCGTCGATCAGCAACGTGTCCGTGCTGCCCGGCTACACCGGCAACGCGTCTCCGACCAACGTCGACTGGCTCTCCGAGACTCCCAACTCGGTGACCATCGCACCTGGCCGGAGCACCACGGTGACAGTCACCGCGAACGCCGGAGCAGCGGGAATCGTCACCCCCGGCGACTACACCGCGGCCCTGTCGCTCAGCGCCGACACCCCGTACCCGACGCGGTCCATTCCGGTCACCATGCACGTCGGCCCCGCCGAGAACTGGGGCAGAGTCGTGGGCACCGTGCTCGGCTTGGACAACCATGGACACCAGGTCCCACTGGCCGGGGCGACAGTCAAGATCCGCTCCGGGGCCAAGAGCTACACCATTGCAACCACCCAGGAAGGCATGTACAGCCTCTGGCTCCCCATCAGCGGACGTCCGGCGACCGTCCTCGCCGCCAAGAGCGGCTTCAAACCCACCACCACGACCGCCAAGATCACCGGTGGCATGACGACCAGGCACAACTTCGCCCTCAAACCGGCTTCCTGAGCCTGGCCCGCACAGGCGAAGTGAACTGACGCAAGACGTCCCGGCTCCCCTCCAGGAGCCGGGACGAATTCTTTGCGGCGGGAACAGCCGACCTGGCCCTCCCGGGCGAGCGCCCCATGACAGGCCGGCGCCTTCGCAAGGCGGTGCCTGTTGAGTCGGCACGGAGCGCGGTGCCGGTGTTGCCACCGGTCCGTTTCTCCGTGCCGCTCGCCGAACCCGGCGTACCCGTCTCCGAGT